>NZ_JBFLUG010000090.1:0-32197 GCF_041008525.1 Parafrankia sp. FMc2
TCGTGTCCGGTCCGTGACCGCACCGGACCACAACAGCCCGACGGCCAACATCAGGACCACAGCCGTCCCGCGGCCGGACTCAAATTCTCATACGAAAGGGTGGCGGCCACGCCGCCCTGGTTGCTCTTGGCAGCTGCGGAGCAGGAACGGGAGGACGCCGCATGAGCGGCACATTGCCACCAGTGCCCACCGAAGACGAGCTGTACGAGCGAATCGCAGCGATCGTCGAGGGCACGGATGCCGGACGCGTCCGAGACGTACTCACCGCACACGGGGTCGACCTGTCCAGTCCTCTGCCGGTGCGGCGCGAGTTGATCGTCTACCGACTCTACTGCGATGGCACCAAGACAGGCACCGAAGACAACGACGGTCCGTTCGAGGTCGACATGGTCCTCGGTCCTGGTCCGTGGGCGATCGCGAGCACAAAGAACTCCGCAGGCAAGTCCAGCCTCCTGTGGGCGCTGAGCGTTGCACTGCGCGGGGAGGGCTTTGACGAGTTTCGCCGTGCCGAGACGGTTCCCTGGTTCTCCTATGTGCGAGCGGACATCGTCGTCGCAGGTGTGGCCGCATCCGTCCGCTTGACCTTCAGGGAACCCAATCGACCGTCGGCACGCCTGCTGACCGCGGACACGATCGATCAGTTGCTGGAGTTGAACGGCAGGGACGAAACCGGTCCTCATATCCGCGTCGCCGCAAGCGCCGATTCGCCCGGCGTCGAGGATCTGATCGGCCGCTTCATGCAGGTACGGCTTGGCCTGCGACCGGTGTCTGTGTGGGCGGCAGAGGCGGGTGCGAAGAAGGACACAGACGGACACAAGGACAGCAGGGAACAGATTCACGGCTGGGCTAGCTTCTTCTACGCCATTGGCCTCAACTCGGCAAGCGACAAGATTCTCATGGGGCCGACAGCCATTGGTCAGCTTCAGGTGAAGCTGATGCAGATCTTCCTCGATGTTCCCTACGCGGCGGAACTGACCCATCTCACCTCAGCGCGCAGCAAGGACCTTCAAGAGGTACGTCGCGTCGCGCGCCGAGCACGAGAAGATGACGAAGCGCGAAGCCGTAAGGCCGAACCGATACGTGCCGCGTTGACTGACGCGCGCAGCCGTGTCGCCGTCTTGGAAGCTAAGCAGCCCGATCTCACCGGCCTTCTCGCGGCCCTTGACGCCGCCGCCCGCCGAGTCGCACGGGATCAAGAGGCTCATCGCGATGCCGTTGGACATCGCGATGCCGCACGCAAGGACCGGCTCAGGGACGAGCGTGCGGTCCGGCGGGCGCACCAGAGCGACGCGGCTCGGTTGCTCTTGGGCGCGCTGGACCCGGAGACATGTCCTCGCTGCGACAGCTCCATCGACGATGACCGCCGCGAGGCAGAGCACACAGACCACCGTTGCGCGGTATGCGCTCGCTCCCTCCCGGATGCCAACGAGGACCCCGAGGCGCGGGTACTGGCTCTTCGTCGTCTCGACGACCGCGTGGCGGCTTCTCGATCAAGAGAGGACAGCGCGCGGGACGCCGAACAAGCCGCCACGGAAACCCTCGCGGCGAGCCGCGCCGAACACACCCGCTCCGACGCTGCACTCGCGGCGGCCCGGTCAGAGCAGTGGTACACCGACCTTGAGGGCGCCCGCCGCGAGGTCTACCAGCTTGAGGGCGCGCTCGCCGTGGCAACCAACGCAACCAGTCAGGCGAACGGACTTCCGGCTGTGATCAGCGGCTACGGCGAAGTAGACGGCCAGGCGCCTGACGATTTAGACGAGCTGACCGAATCAATGATCTTGAACGTGGCGGTCGACGCCCTCAAGGTCGTGGTCGAGAGGCACAGCAAGGCGCTGTTCGCGGACATCAACACGGAAATCGTCCGGATCGCCAAGTCGCTGGGGGTCACGAACCTCACCAGCGTCAACCTCGACCTGGCTGGACGTGTCAACGCCAGAAAATCCGGCGTCGCTGTCAAGTTCAAGGACCTCAGCCCTACTGAGCGGCTTCGCATGAGAATCGCCGCTGTTGTCGCGATGATCACGGTGGGGCGCAGGCATGGGATCATGTCGCATCCTGGACTCCTACTCATCGATGCCCCGACCGCCGAGGAGATGGAGGCACAGACCACCTACCTCGCACTCAAGACTCTCCACGACACGGCGGAGGCCGTCCCCGGGATGCAGATCGTCATCACGTCGATCGAGGAGGCGGTCTGGGAAATCTTCCCGGAAGACCGGATCGTGTCTGGTCCTGATCGGCGCCACCTGTTCTAGCCGGCGCTGACCAGCGATGTATCACGCGGTGAGGCTCGCCGCCGGCGAGGGAGGGGTAGTGCATGCAGGACGTTGAGGAGCGACTGACTACCTGGGCACGCCGCTCCACCCCGGCCACCCGGCGGCTGGGACCTACCGTGTCTGACCTCGGCGGCATTGAGGAGATGCTGAAAAGTTCCGATCTGCTCGCGCGTAGTCCCCTGCTGCCCTATGCGGTCCAGGCGACCGCGCACTTCCTCCGGGACAGCGGCGTCGCAGATAGTCGCCCCTTACTCGACCTCGTCCTGGCGGGCGTGCGCGAGCAGCAGAGTCACGCCGCCTTCTGCGGCGCCACGGACGCACTGACCCAACATCCCGCTCTGGCACGTGCACTCGGTCCACCGCTGGCCAAGGCGCTATACCTGCGTCTGCGCGCGGCGGTGAACGCCGGGGACGATCTCACCATCGCGCTCATCGGCGCGGAAGCCGCGGACTGCCTCGTGCAGCTCACCCTCGCCGGCATCACCCCGCCGGCGAGGCTCCTCGGCGCGATGTACGAGGTGGCGGAAGATCCAGCCGCACTGCCCGAAAACTTCGCCGCTCGCCTACCCCGCCTGCTCGGCGTCCTCGACGCCCACCACCCGAACGCCGGACTCCGCGACGTCCTCCAGCACTGTCTCGGGCTCGACCACACCTGCCGGGACGCTGCGTTCGAGCTTGCTCTGGGCGATCTACGACAGGCGCTGGGACGCGACAGCTACGACTCGATGGCCTCGGATCTGCGTGTCGTATACCACCGGTTCGCGGAGGTTCTCCTCCTAGATCCGGATCGTCTGGATGCGCGTCTGTACCACTGCGCCATCGATGCGCTTCTCAGCCTTGCCGCACCGGACGCGTCCATCCGCGTACCCGCCGCCGCCACGACCCTTCACGAGACTTTCAGTCGCTACCGCGCCTGGCGTCGGCGCACTCGCACGCCTTCCTGGGCGGCATCCCGCCAGAGTGACATCACCGCATGGGCAGAGATGACACTGCTCCTCGAAGCTGCGGCAACCCATCTCGGGGACGACGACCCCTGGTATGGAGACGGCCACCACATCCTCGTCACGCTCCTGCGCGCCTACACGGCCCATCAGACCGTCACAGTGCTCACAGATACTCCCAGCAGCAGCATCGTCGAGACAATGGTGGCACCTGTCGTCGAGGACGCCTTCCTCCGTCGCGAACACCGCGTCAATTTCCTTCGCCACGCCCTCGAACACGACGACGAATTCCGCGACGACCCAGCCGCCCAGAGACTGCATGCGGCACTTCGCCGACCCACATACGGCGACGCCAGCACAAGCCCGCCAGAAGGGCAGGCCGATCGGGGAAAAGTCCGGTGGCGCCTGCTGGCCGAGACAGTCCCAGCAGGCGACTTCAACGACTTCACGAAAAACATCAAGCCTGAAGCGCTCGATCGACTCGAAATCAGACTCCGAGATAAAGACGACGTCATTGCAGGCGTAGAAGACCCAAAGTACAGTCGGCTTCTGGAAAATCTTCGGCGGAAACTCGAAGAATCCCGAGACTGGCTGCCCGACATAGCCGAACCGTTCCTTGTTCTACTGGAAACAACAGTCAGGTTCACCTATCGCTGTTACGAAGTTGGCAGAACGATGGGAGGGTCCTACACGGAGTACCTCCGAGGCCGCGACAGGGAGGGGAAAAAACAGAAGGTCGACGAGTCACTCTTCCATCAGCACTACCGCCAGTACCTTTCCGATTCCTCACTGTACCGGATTGCGAATGCGGAAGTCATCGACCAGGCCGGCGGCCGCGCCGATATTTTAGTATCCTTCCCCAAGGCGCAGTTCAACGTCGAATGCAAAATCGAGGAGAACGACGCCACAGTCGACGGTCTTCGGTGGTATGTTCATCAGGCGGCCGAGTATCAGAAGGCAAAGGCTTCTTTTGCCGTAACTGGTCAGGTAGCGCTTTGATCTTGGGTTAGCTGGTTGCGGGCATCCAGGGGCGGCCCTCGGCGAGTTGGACGAGGGCGGGGAACTGGCCGATGCCGTGTTTGGTGGCGGTGGACAGGTAGCTTCGGATCGCGCAGAACTGGCGGGCGCCGGTGAGGGTGCGTAGGCACCCGGATACTTTCTGCCGCAGTTTGATCATGCGAATGTCGCGTTCGGAGCCATTGTTATCCGCGGGAACCCGTAGGTCTCGGGTGAAACGCAGGTAGTCGGCTTCGCGGTCGACGAGGCGGCAGGCCAGGGCGTGGCGGGCGGCCATGAGTTTCGTGCCCCGCGGTGAGGTCTGGGTGATCCCGATGTGGGAGGCGTGACGCAGGGCCCGGGTATGGGCCGCCAGATCGGCCGGGTCGACCGCGGTGGCGGTGGCGTCGACGGCGAGATGGTGCAGCGCGACGAGAGCCTCGGCGGCCTGGGTGGCCCAGCACCAGGTGCCGGCCGGTGCGGTGTCGGTGATGCCCTGCAGTTCACGGAGTACGTGGGCGACACAGAGCTGGTGGGTGGCGTCGGTGTAGGTGTCATACGGCGCCCAGGCATCGTGGACCACGACTCCGGTGAAGCCGGTCAGCACTCCGAGGGCGTCGATCCCGGCGGTCCCGCGTTTCGGATGGCAGTCGATCAACGTGTACTTGCCGGTGCGGGCGCAGTGCACCCAGTGCAGCCTGCCGGCGACGCGCAGCCCGGTCTCGTCCACGCCGAGCACCTCGGCGCCAGCGAGCAGGTCACGCAGGGCGGTCAGGAAACCGGTCAGGTCGGCGGCGGCACGGGCGGCCATCGCCGCGACCGTGCCCGCGGACAGCGGGATCCCGACCAGCTCGGCGAGCGCGGTCGCGGTCCGGTCCTTCGACAGGAACTGGCCCGAATACAGGTAGACCGCCGCCGCGGTCACCCGCGGCCCGTACTGCACCGGGGCGTCCACCCCCACCGGAGCAGCCGCCTTCGTCCGGGTCCCGCAGCCGCACTCCCGCTCGAGGAGCTCATGTTCGGTCACATGCGGGCGGAGTTCAGGCAGGTCAAACACCTGCCTGCGTTCGGTCCGGGTCACCGGCCGGCCCGCAAGCGACGTCCCGCACCTTGCGCACGGCCCCGGCTCGTGTGCCAGACGCACATCAGGATCGGCGACCATACGCAGCGTCGATCCGGGATGGCCGTTCTGCCCACCAGGGCGCCGACCGCTTTTCGTCCGCAGCGACTTCGGGGGCGGCTTGGCCAGCCCGTCCGAGCTCGGTGGCTTCGACGAGTTCCGCGAGGTCCTGGCGACCTGGGCCTCCAACTCCGCGATCCGCGCCCGGGCCTGTTCCAACTCGGCCCGCAACTGCGCGATCAGTGCCGCCTGCTCCACCACCAGCGCCGCGAGCTCGTCATACGACGGCACCGACGGCACGGGCAGATCACCGGACACACCCGGACCCTACGGCCCGATCAACCACACCGCGTCAACACTCTCGGGCCGGCGAGCCACCGATCAGCCCCAGCCTGCCACGAAACCAAAAACCAACGATCTACGAGACCTGACCAGTTACCTTTTGCCATCCTCCTTGCGCTCGACAAGACCGTCGGAGGCGAGGGTGCAGTAAATCTGATAGACAGCATCTGGATCGAGCGTGTGCAGCGCGAAGGTGAACAGGCGCCATGCAACGTGGTCGTCATTCGCGTGCCGGGCGGGCGAGAAAATCCTAACCGCCTGCATCCAAGACACCCGAAATAGAACCAGCGTGTAATCAGTTTTGCCACCAATAGAGGCAAGTGATATCAGCCGCGCCTCTCGGGACAAAAAAGCAACCAAGTTGCTTTAGTTACTATAATTCACCGTCGCCACCGCTTCCCGTCAAGCACGTATCGTAACTGCTCCGCATGCATGACTCTGCCGGCTGCATGCCGGCCTGCAGTCTTCGGCACCCATGGTGTCTGCAGTCCTCAGTGCGACATCCTCCGCGCAGCGACCGACAGAAAAGCCCACTACACGCCAACTACAATCAACGTCCAAGTGCAGGGCAGTAGTGTTCCAAGAGGCCCCGCGTAAGCTGCTCACCTCTCGTGATCAGCGCCTCAAGGTCTTCCACTGCCACTGAGGAGAAGTTCGTCGGATAAGTTGAGACACGCTCTCGTGCAACTAGGTCCGGAATCGAAACCGGAAGGCGCGCGTCGTACATCCCGAGGTAGGAGTAGACGAATCCTCGGAGCATCCGATATTGCCCGAGCTCGTGCACACGTGCGCGGGTTCCGTCCTGCGAGCGCGTGTGTGCTATCTCGAAGCTGCGCTTCAGGCGGCCTAGCATGAAGTTCGGTGCCTGAATTGCAGTGCGGCCGATGCCGGCATCAACGGCGATGATGTAGTCCAGGTCATGGACGTGGTGTGTGTGCCCTCTGGATCGCCCTGGCAGCAATGGACTCAAGCCAAGGTTGTCGTAGACGCCTCCGTCCGTCATCAGCATCGTCTTAATATGTGGCGAGCCATCGCGGCGGATGAATGTGTACGTCCGGCTCAATTGTGGGAGTATGGCTGGGAATGCCGCTGAGGCGGCCACCGCGTCCGCCACCGGGATCGGATTGCTGATCAGGCCATGTGGCGAGCACGAGCTACACTGGCTTCCGAAGCGGACGGCATTCCCTGTCGACAGGTCCGTCGCCGAGATGATGGTGCTCGTGCGGGGGTGCGTCACCTCGGTCATCCGCCGGCGTCCGAAGGCACGGGATGCGAGTGCGTCGACGAGCGCTTCGGTGCGGGTGCTCGCCCGGTCGCGCTTCAGCCGCCCTGGGAGCATCGCGCCCGTGACGCTTACTGTATTCGCAGCGACGCGTCGGGGACTGAACGCCCGGATCGCGAGTTCGCGCTGGAGCCCACGGCGCAGCAACGACGTCACGCTGTCGTCGAATTCGTCGAACGACTCAGGGCCGTAGGCCCACATCGCTGTCAGCAGACTCCCCCCGCTGATGCCGGAGACGACCTCGATGTCGGCGAGAATGTTCCGGTCGTGGAGCGCTCGCAACGCCCCCAGTCCGAAAGCTGTTGCACGAAACCCGCCTCCGGACAGCGCAAGGCCGACCTTGGGACGTCCCTGAACGCTCACGACCGCTGCCATCGCCACAGCCATCGCACCCTCGACCGGCCCGCGGGCACGTGGGTCGCGCGACCGCCTGCAGCGACACGGATCCGTGGGCTATACCCGCCGCGGAAGTACGTGCCGGCCGGTAGCCGCTGGAGGTCCGTTCCTCCGACGTAGCCTGGGTGGCCAGCGACCACCGGGCCGGCCGATCGCGGGACGACCCGCAGGTAGAGGTCGGGATGCTCGCCGGCGGCGCCTTCGAGCCAGCCGGCCCAGCGGCGTTCGCTGCCGCCCAGGATCATCATGAGCGCGCGGCGGGTCGTTCCGTCCGGGCCTACGACCGACGCCATGCCGTGCTCGTCTGTCGGGCTGGGTCGTGCGGGGCCGGCTGGGTGGGTGTGCCAGAACCCGACGAAGCCGGTCGCGCGACCGGTTCGTTCCAGTTCGGTGTCGACACGCTCTTGGACGCCTTCGACACCGTGCTGGAAGTACATCTCTGCCAGGTAGCTGTCTGGAGGGGGCCCGGCGACCTTGTCGACGTACACGATGCCCGTCGCATCGTCGAACGCCCCCAGCAGCATGCCGCCGGTCTCGATCTCCGGCCCGCGTGTCCGAGCTCCGCGTCGTGATTCGGCGCGTGCTTCGGCCAGCGCTTCAGCGCTGATTCGGACCTCGTAGCTGTTCGAACCGTCGACTTGGACGACGTCGGCGGGCCATTCGGCGCGCGAGGTCCCGAGGCTAGAAGCGGAACCAAGGCGCACTGCGGACGCGGACGAGACCGGAGTGTCAGCCGTCGAACCGGTCGAGGACCTGCGGCTCAGCACCGTGAGAGCCTCGCTCAACATCGCCCCGGCCAGCGCGGTTGTCTGCGCGGCGGATCCGACGAACGTCGGTGCCGAACAGCCGGGCTCGGGGAAGAACAGCTGTGTTCGAGGGCTGGTGGGAAAGAGGTCGTCGCCGACGTCGGTCCACTCCTGTGCTCGTGACGAAGCCAGCAGTGCCACCTTCCGGAAGGTGTCTGCTCCGGCTCCGGTCGCGCTGGTCAGGTTCGTCGTCACCAAGCCGCGTCTGGCGTCGTGGCCGATTACCATTGTGATCAGAGGGGGTCGGATTGTTGCTTCCCTCCGGGCCTTCTCGATGGCTGACCGGACTGACGCATCCGCCGTGGCATCGATGATGAGATCGAAAGCGCTCAGGTCTCGACCAGGGGCGAAGAAGGTCGTGCGGACGTTACCCACTGACGGCGTCACGGTCACGTCGGGGCGGATGGATGAGAGGCGTTCAGAGAGAGCTGACGCCTTCCACTGTCCGATGTCCGCGTCCGTGTACGGCTGCCGCACCAGGATGCCTGGAGTAACGAGACTACGGTCTGCCACAGTCAGCTCACGTACCCCGGCACGGACACACATCTCTGCGACGGGCGCCCCGAGCGCGCCGGCGCCGAGAACGAGTGCTCGTTTGCCGGCTAGCCAACTCAGCGGCGTCCCTTGGTCTCGACGCCGGGTCACCTCAGGCCGCGTCTCCATGACCTGCATCCAAGCGATCTTCGCCGAGTCGAACCAGCTGAATGCGAGGTCGCGAACCTCGCCCTCTAGGTCCGCGACCGCGAGGTCGCGGACCCGGGCGAACAGGTCGGTGATCATAGAGCTCAACCCATCCAGCTTCCACGCTGCCAGGTGAGCCAGCCTCGTCTCGCCCTCGACGCGTCGGGACGGCGTTCCGACGAGCACCGCGGTGAGTAGCGGCCCGTCTTCGAGCTCGGACTCATCCCAGGAAACACCAGCAGCCCCGGGGTTCTCCGCCTTCTGCTTCACACGGAGCTTCCGATTGAGGACGGTCGCAGCCGCCAGGTCCAGCAGAAGGCTGTCTCGGTCGTACCCCGACTCGGAGAGGCCCTGACTCAATGCCTTCACGTCAGCCGGGTACTCGAACCCGAACTCGTCCGGCGTGAGCACGACAGGTACCGCAACGACTGGATGTCCCCGGACAAAAACCTCTGCGTCGCCCGCGTCAGCGCGTTCCGTTGCTGTGGCCAGGTCTACCCATTCGAGTACATCCACGCGTCGCTGTCGGGTGTCGGCCGCGCACCATGCGATTAGTGTTCTGATCTCAGAACCTGCGCCGTCCGAGGCCCACGGCACGCGATCGCCGAGGTCCGGGTGGACCAGGACGATGCCAGCGTCGGCCGAGGTGTATACCGCAGGCGGGTGCAGCGGCTGTCCGTCAGGGTCGAGCGTTCCGGCCGCCGCATGTTCGACCCATGTCGAAAGCCTGCTGATGAGGCCGCGGATCCCGTCCGACGGGTTCCACTCCACCGACGAGGATGCGTACAGGCACAGGGAACTCCCCCATTGGACATGCGGGGTCTTGGCCCACCGGTTGTGGACGGCGACCACCGAAGGCGGCTCGAAGGGGAACCCATTCGGAACGATGACCTTGAACCGTTCCCTGGGACGGACCGTGATCCCGTTCGGGCCGCGAACGAGGCCCGAGGTGTCCATCGAGATGGTGAAGACGGTGTTGCCGTAGAAGTTCTTCCGCTCCTCAAGGAGTTCGACCGCGCCGCCTGCCACCTCTACGAGATCGAGGAGTTGACGGCGCGCAAGCAGTCCAGCTTCGTCAGTCACATCCGAACCCGACGGTCGTCGTTGGCGCGTCCTGCGACCCGCGGTCGGCCTTGACGGCTGCCTGAACCCGCTGGGTGCCGGGCGTCGTCGAGGTGTCGGCGAGGGTGGCACCGCGGCTCGCTACGCGACCCGCAGCGGTTGCCGCCGCAGCCACCTCGCTGAGCCGACGTCGGGTTCCAGCCGCCTTGGCGGATTCGGCGCTCTTCGTGGACAGCGCGACCACACTGTCCTCGACGATCCGCGCACCGTTCGTATCGAGGCCGAGCACCACCGGCGACGGCTCTTCCTTCGACGGCCATTCCATCGTGCAGATGAACTCGAAGTAGTCCTGGTACCGATCCGCAGCCTTCCGGTGCGGTGGGTTCGCCCCCGGGGCGTCGGAGACCGGGATGACACCACTGCTCGCGACGACCACCGCCTCCTGCCGGGCGTGACGCTCGAACGCCTGCAGGACGTCGGTCTTCAAGACGTCGCGGCCGTCCTCGCGAACGTACATGATCTTTTTCGAGCAGTGGTGGGGAGCGAGCAGCAGGTTCCACTCCAGGTAGTGCTCCCGTCCCTTTTCCTCGCTGTAGGTGAAGATCTTCATGATGGTCTCGTACGCGAGGTCGCCGAACAACAGCACCTTGCCGTCCTGGCCTCCGTCCTCGGTCAACGTGACCTGCATCGACAGCGAGGTATCGTTCCGGGCTGCCGCGCAGTCGTCCTTGAACGGGGCGTGGATGAACGCCTCGAACCTGCCGGCATAGTCGACACCGTTGATCTTGGTGATACTTTGGCCCGGGTAGACGAGGTACCTCTCGGGCAGCTCGTGGTACGCGTGCTTGGCGTGGTCGGTGTCGTACCCGACCACGAGCACACGATCCCCTGCAGCGATCTCGTTGCCCTCCGCGGCGGCCTTCTTGACGGCTTCGACGCGGCGCACGACCTCCTCGTGGAACGCCTTCGCGTCCTCGCACATCTCCGCGTCCGGGTCGTCGCGGTACTCGCGCCACATCCGCGGCGTCGCCCACAACTCGCCGATGATCGCCTTCTCCAGGAGGTCTGCGAACCCGCTGCAGTGGTCCTTGTCCGCGTGCGTCAACACGAACGCCGCCAGGAACGGGCGGCCGTCGACCTTCGGCAGCACCTCCACCAGAAGGTCGACGACCGGCACCTCAGGGGTCGTTTCGTCATCAGCCTTGTCCCGGTCGTTCAGATCCACCTGGACGAGCACGTCCTCCGACACGACCACCGTGGAGCTGTCGCCGGTCCCCACCGGCCAGAACACAACACCAAGTTCGGGCAGTTCAGTACTCACCAGCTGCTCTCCAGTCTCCCGGTACGGGTGCGCCGCGGTACGGCGCCGATCGAGACCCGCGCTTCCCGGCCTCGATCGCTTCATGTTTGCCACACTGACGCATCGATGGTCGGTATGTCAGCTTCGGCGCGAAGATACGCCGGCACTCAAGGTGACGTCAACTTCGTACGTGGTCAGGGCACCCGGGAGGTTTGCAGAGCAAACCTTTTGCGGTAGAGTCCTGTGGACAGAGCTGTGGACAAGAGGTGGGCAATCTGTGGACTGGACCGAAGACGCGGTGAGCGCGCTGTACACCGACATCGGCGGCAGGGTGCGCAGAGCCCGGAAACGCCAGGGTTGGAGTCAGGTCGACCTCGGCCGGGTCGTCGACCTGACGCGCTCATCTATCGCCAACCTGGAGGCCGGCAGACAGCGCCCACCCGTCCACGTCCTCCTACTGATCGCCAAGACGCTCGAAGTCCCCGTCGATGCGCTCCTGCCAGGCGCAGAAGACCTAGAGAAAATTGCCAGAATCCCGAGACCTGTCGTCGACCTTGCCGGGCAACCCGACGCAACTCACAACTTTGTGACCTCAGTTATACGTCGCGCCACAGGAGGTACGCCCGATGGCCTACGCTGACGTCGACCAAGCGGTCGCCCGCCTCATCGAGCGGTGCGGAATTTCGGAACCACCGGTACCGGTGGAACAGATTGCCATATCGCTTGGAATTCAGGTCGTGCGATCTGCTGGTGAATGGAGTGAATCGGGTTTCCTGTTGCGCGATGACAAACGGACTATAATTGGAGTCAATAGTCGCAACTCGGCAAAGCGACAGCGATTCACCATCGCTCACGAGCTCGGACACTGGTCCCTACATGAAGGTAAACCCCTGATTGTAGACCAGTCTGTGATGATCAATAAACGAGACGATGTATCCAGTCAAGCGACCGACCAGGAAGAAATTGAAGCGAACAGATTTGCCGCCCAACTACTCATGCCTAGAACCTTCGTGGTGGGCGCCCTCAAGAGGCTTGAACTATCCAGTATCGGATCGCGCGACGAGCTTATTTCGATCTTGGCGAAAGCATTTAATGTAAGCAATGAAGCGATGGGGTGGCGGCTAATCAACCTCGGAGTCCTCTCAAGCTGATCAATAGCCCGGCCGGGCCAACTACTGTAAACGTGAGGCGCGACGGTTAGAGGCTGTTTCTGTGGACTATAGCGGGGCGGAGTGGCGAGGGCCCTGGCCGGCGGGGATATCGGCTGCGGTGCGCCAAGGGAACCCGGTAACTGCAGCGGTGGCCATTCGGGTATAGGCGTCGAGGACCAGGCGGCGGGTGCGATACTCGCTATAGGTCTTCTTTTCGGCGCTCGCAAGGGTGCGGAAGGTGCTGAGGATGTGCTCGGTGTCGGCTGGCTGGAAGCCGTAGATGTGTAGGAACGCAGCGTCGAGATCGGCTTGGAGGATGGCGCGCCGGTGAGGTCTCCAGCGGAAAGGCTCGCCGTGGTCGCCGAGTTCTTGGGCGTATGGGCGGAGCCGTTTGCTGCTGTAGCTGAGTTCCAGCACATACGGCCGGATCCATTCGGCGAGCGTGTGCTCGCGGTCCCACGGTGTGGGGCGGTCGAACACATCCGGGTGCGGGGCCGCGATCTGCTTGAGGATCGTGTACGTCATGTCAATGCCACTCATCTTCTGGCGGGCAACGTAGTCAAAGGCGATGCTGGAGAACAGCGCGTGCAGGAGGTAGGCGCGCGAAGGGGCGGCCGGCAGCACAAGCGGGAACTTGTGGCCGACGCCAGCGGTCGGGAGCGCGCAGGAGATCATCGTGCGGGCATCATCAGCACGGGTGATGTCGCGCCAGCCGAGGAGCCACGCACGATCCCACTTCTCGGCAAGCCTTTCTTGGACGTCCTCTGTGCTGACCCAGTAAAGCGGCCCTGCCTCGACATCCGGGTTGTCGTGCATCTCGTCGTTAAGGCGGGGCAGTTCGGTGTCGCGACTGGTTGGTGCACGCAGGGCGTAGGAGCTGAGCCGGTGGTCGTAGTGCCATAGGAGTTTGGCCTCGTACAGCGGGACATAGCGGGCGGCTGCAGTGGTGCGGATCTCCCAGCCGTCGTCGGCTGTCGCCTGGAGCTCCTGACGACGGTGGAACAGCCTGCTGTCGTTAGACATGTCGAACATGCGTAGGAAAGCCAGCCCCCAGGGGTTCCCGCTCGGGTCGTCGTCGCGGATAAGGATGGGGTGGCGGCGGTAAGCGGCGATTGTGAGGTCGGCGTCGGCCCGGGTGATGAACACAGGGCAGTTGCCGGTGTTGGGGTTGAGCAGCTGGATCTCGTGCGGCGTGATCGTGAAGACCCGGTCAGTCGTGACATCGGTGGGGTACTTGCTGAAGAAGGACATCCGCACATGCTCAACCGGGGCCGCGGGACCACGGATCGCGGACACAGCGAACCGGAACCTGCGGTTTCCCACATCGGTCCAGATGCGTGGGTTGGTGACGAAGTCGTGAAAGGCGGCGAGCGCCCTCGTCGCGACCAGATCTCCGAAGAAGGCGGATGTGGTCTTGTCGGTCGCGAGTCCGGTGGGGGTGACGACGCCGGCCGAGCCGTCCGCAGAGATGAGGGTGCGGAACGTCTCAGCGAAGACACTGAAGGTGTTGATATCGCCACGACCGGTCAGCGGATGGCGTCCGCTGCCCAGGAGGTACTGGGCTGTCGCGGCGGCCCTCCGCTGAGCGGCGTGGTAGCGCGCAGCCAGGTCTGGGTCCTCGTCGGCGAGCGCGGCGATGGCTTGGCGGCGTTTGGCAGCGTTCGCGGCTTTGGCGATGTCGTCCCGGCCGGCGGCGGCGAACCACTCCTTCTCCTGGATCTTCACCCGTTCCCATGGGGGGTTGCCGAGCAGGCAGGAGAAGCCCCCGACCCAGCCGGTCGCGGGGTCCGCGTCGGTGGTGCCGGGCTCGGGGACGGTGAAGATGCCGGGGAACTCCAGATGCCAGTGGAAGAACCGGTAGTCGCGGGCAAGGGTGTCGATGAGAGCGGCGGTGTGTGGGCTGACCCCTTCGGGGTTGTCCTGGAGCTGTTGGACGGTGTCGTGGGTGATGCCCGGTCCGGCGTCACGGGTCTTGGGCTGGACGAAGGCGGCGCACCAGGCGTCCGCGACGCGCCGGGCGGCGTGCAGTTCCGGGTCGGCGGCGAACCGACGCCAAGCGTCGGCGCGAGCGCGCACGTCGTCGAGGGAGCGGTCGGGCTGGGCTTCGATGTCGGCGAGGCGCTTGGTCAGCCCGACGGTGGGCAGGCCGAGGGCGCTGATGTCGAACAAGGTGTCCTGCGGGGGGCGTTCGCGTTCGGTCTTGTTGCGGCGGCGGAGTTTGTTTGTCCAGTCTCTGTCGTCGCCGTCGAGGATGGTGAACGCCGTGTCGGGGATGTTGCCGCGTAGCAGCTTCGGGGTGGTTCCCAGCAGGGCGTTGCCGACCTTGAGGTGGGCGTCGAGGAAGGCGAGTGGTTTGCCGCGTTCGAGGGTTTCCAGCCACAGGGCGACCTTGGCGATCTCGACGGCGAGGTCGTTGAGATCTACGCCGTAGACGCAGCGCGAGACGACGTCGCGTAGCGCCGTGCGGACGTGCTCCGGTGGCGGTTCGGGGTCGCCGGTGCGGACGGCGGCGAGCGCCTTGGCGATGCGACGGGCGGCGGCGACGAGGAAGTGCCCGGACCCGCAGGCGGGGTCGCAGACGGTCAGGTCGAGCAGCGCCGCCTCGGGGGCGGCTGCGCGCAGTGCGGCGTCGATGAGGGGGTCGAGTGCCTCGTCGAGGACGAGGGCGATGAGGTCGCTGGGGGTGTAGTAGGAGCCGGACTTCTTCCGCTCGTTGCCGGCGGTCTCTTCCAGGACGAAGGTGCGGGCGGCGGGGTCGTAGCGGGGGACGTAGGCGAGGAGCCCTTCGTAGACGCTGCCGAGTTCCTCGCTGTCGAGGTTGCGGTAGTCGATGGGGCGAGATGCTCCGGTCTGCTTGTCGGTGACCTGGGACAGGGTGCGCACGGCGGCGAGCAGGTGGCGGTTGCTCAGCTGGGCGGTGCGGAGCAGCCCGATGGCGTCGGGTTCGTAGAGGCTGGCGGCCAGGCCGGGCAGGGCGAGGAGGGGGTTGCCGTCTCCGCCGAGGGCGTCGGTGACGAGCCGGTGGGCTTCCCACAGGTCGCCGTGGCGGCTGCCGGTGCGGGTGGCGGCTAGGCGGCGTAGCCGGTCGGTGCTGAAGTGCTGCTCGTAGCGGGCGCGGGCGGCGGGGTCGCAGTCGGTGGGGTGGAGCAGGTCGCGGTCTTCGGCGACGAAGGTGACGATGAGTCGGTAGGCGATCCGCAGCAGCCAGCGGTGGAAGTCGTGCAGCGCCCCCTCGCTGGAGGCGAGAGCGGCGACGAGTTCGCTGTTCGCTGGGTGGGCGACGAAGCCGGTGCCGAGGTTGGTCAGGGCGGCGGCCACCCCCTCACGCAGGGCGTCGAGGGCGCGCGCTCCGTCGTGGATGGCGCTGCTGCGCCACTGTTCGATCCAGCAGTCGTCGGCCCGCGGCCCGCTCGGCCCGGTATCGGCGATGACCTCGGCGTCTTCTTCCCCGTCGGCGCCGGCGGGCTGAACGTCGCTGGTGTCGGTATCGGTGCCGGTGGTGCTGGTCTCGCGGGGGGTGAGCCGGCTGGCGTGCAGGACGGTGAACAGCAGCCGGAAGTCGGCGTAAAGCTGGTTGTCGAAGATCAGGTCGAGGTCGTATTCGAGGTAGGACTGGCGGGCGAGGCTGGAGGTGTCGCGCAGGACCCGTAGCGCGCTGCCGTTGGACAGGATTGCCCACAGGTGCGCCGGGCTGCGGTTGAGCAGCTCCTGGATCATTGCGTGCGGCGCGCGGGCGGTCACCCCTGGTGTCTTGTGGTCCAGGTCGATGTCCGGGCCGAGCAGGTGGATGGCGAGGGCGGCGGTGGGGTTGCCGGTGCCGGCCGGCGGCCAGAACAGCTGGTGGGAGACTGGGAAGTGCGCGGGTGTGCTCTCTCCCAGGCCGGGTGGCAGGTCGATTCCCGCGCGCAGCGGGGTGGGGCGGCCGTAGCCGAGTTCGTAGAACAGCGGGAGGAGCCACCTGTCACGGGTGTAGCCGGTGGCCGGCGCACCCGCGATCTTGGCGAGTCCCTTCTTCCACGCTTGATGGGCTGGGAGGAGCACATCCCAGGCGCGGGCGGCGGCGGCGTTGACGGTGAGGGCGCCGACCAGGCCGTAGTCGGTGGGCTGCTGTCCGGGCAGGGTGCCGTCAGCGGCGCGGGTCAGCGCGTCGGCGGGGATGACCGACCCGGTGAGCCGAACGGACTTGAACCCGGACAGGCCGCTCATCGTTCACTCCGATCGGGCAGCAGGACGTAGACGCCGAGGACATCGGCTGGTGGCAGGGGTTTGGCGGTCAGGCCGCGGCGCAGACCGCCGGTCGTCTGCCGCACGCGTCGGTGCTGGTCGACGGTCTCGGTAGCGAGGGCGGCGCCGCGGCGGTCGAGCTCGTCCTGCAGGGCGGGGAGCCGGTCGACGGCGCGGGACAGCTGTGCGCGGGCGAGCTCGTCGAGGACGTTGCCGGTCGGGGCGGCGTCCAGCAGGTGGGCGGCGTCCTCCTCGGCCAGCCAGATCGGCCGATCGTCGTCGTCGAGGGTGTAGGCGAGGAACTGCGCGTCCTCGGCGATCTGCACGATCGACCGGCGCCGTCCCGGCAGGGTGAGTTCGATCCGGTAGCGGACGACGAGCATCGTCGTGACGGTGGTGACCTGCCGGGTGCGTAGGACGGCCGCGCGGCGGGCCGGGCGTGCCTCGGTCGGTAGGTGCGGGTCGAGGGCGGCGTCGAGGACGTAGCGGGCGAGCGCTTCGATGGTGGTGTCGGTGCGGGTGAGGAGCGCGTCGCCGGGTGGGGCGGGCAGGCTGCGGCGGAACCGGACGAGGTTCCCCTTGCCTGGAGGAAGCTGATCGACGACTGCGCGGGGCAGCGTGGTGGGGGCGACGGTGAACCCGTCGTCTGTGGGTGTGATCTGGCCGCCGAGGAGCGCCAGTGTGTCGCGGGTGAACCGTTCGGCGTCGGTGGGGCCGCCCAGAGCACGGCGGACCTCGGTGAGGACGGCGGCCACGGCCTCGGGGCGCAGCGCGGCTTGGCGGAACCGGCTGCGGGAGGCTTTCTCCCGTTCGGCGGCGTCCTGCCATCGGGTGACGACGGCGCCCGCGGTGTCGCTTCCCACGGTGGCACCGAGGTCGAGGGCGAGCTGGTCGGGCTCGGTGCCGCGCAGCAGCAGGCTTTCCCACACAGCCTGCATGACGGTGCTGGAGTCGGCCGGGACGGGCACGGACACCCCGGTGGTTTTCTTGATGGCCGCGTGGCGGCGGATGAGTACGTCGAGCACGACCCCGTCGATGCGGTTGTCTCGGCCGTAGTAGGTGATCGCGCGCACGGTAGGGGCGGTCTGGCCGAACCGGTCCACCCGGCCTTCGCGCTGTTCGTGGCGGGTGGGGTTCCAGGCGAGGTCGTAGTGCAGAACGGCGGTGAACCCGTTCTGGAGGTTGACGCCTTCGGACAGGCAGTCGGTGGCGACCAGCACGCGTGGTCCGTCGTGGGCGATCAGGTCGTTGACGCGGTCCTCGCGTTCCTCGGGTGGAAGGGTGCCGGTGACCTCCTCGATCCGTACTGGGCCGGGGAGAACGTTACGCAGATGGGCGGCGACGTACTCGGCGGTCGGGATGTACCGGCAGAACAGGATCGGGTGGTAGCCGTCGGCGAGCAGGGCGCGGACCATGTCGGTGGCGCGCCGCAGCTTCGCGTCGCCTTTGGGGCCGCGCAGTGCTGCGGCCTGCCGGGCGAACTCGCGCAGCCGGCGGCGGGCGGAGGTGTCGGGGTGAGTGTCGCTGCTGGTGTCGGCTCCGAGCGCGGTGTCCTCGCCGTCACCGGTGTCGTCGGTCTCGGTGTCGAAGACCCGCGGCCCGGCGAGCTGGTCGGCCTCGTCGGTGGTCTCGACGGTGGCCAGTTCGCTGCGGTTGAGCAGGGTCTGTTCGGCGGCGGCGGGGCTGGAGGCCAGGCAGCGCAGCAGTGCTATGGCCGACCACCAGCGGACCCGCTGCCGGACATGGCTGAGTTTCGGGTCGGTGACGGTCTCGCGAGCGTAGGCGAGCACCCGGTCGAACAGCAGCCGGTAGCCGTCGGTCAGGTCGTAGTGCTGCTCGCCCCATTCCCGCTTCGGGAACGGGGTGTCCTCGTCGAGGTAGCCGCGGATGTCGGCGCGCTGGCGCTGGACGAGGTACGTGGCGAGCAGCTGCCGGTCGGCGTCGCGGTCAGGGCCGCTCAGGTCGGCGGGCAGCTGCCCGAGCCGGTCATCGAGCAGGCCGATGAGCCGCTGCCACGCTCCCTCGTCGCCGTTGTGCGGGGTGGCGGTCAGCAGCAGCAGGTGGCGGCCGGGGTCGTCGGCGAGCCGGCGCAGCAGCAGGTACCGCTGGTGGGAGGGACTCCCGGCCAGGCTGGTGGGTGCGATGGCCGTGTGCGCCTCGTCGACGATGACGAGGTCGGGGCAGGCGACGGCGAACTCGTCGCGACGGCTTTTCTGCTTGACGTAGTCCGTACTGATGATCAGGTGCGGATAGTGCTCGTAGATGCTCGTGTTCCACGGCAGGCCGCGGGCGAGCCGGTTGGCGGTGGACGGCAGAAGGAGCTCGGCGTTGATGCCGAACTTCGTGCGCAGCTCGGCCTGCCACTGCGGGGCCAGTTGTGGGCTGCACAGTACGGCGAGACGTTCGGCGTCGCCGGTGGCCAGCAGCTCGGCGGCGACGAGACCGGCTTCGATGGTCTTGCCGATCCCGACCCCGTCGGCGATCAGCAGCCGGGTCGTGTCCTGCGCGGCGCTCATCAGCAGCGGGACGAGCTGGTAGTTGCGTGGGCTGACGCTCAGGGAGGCGAACGACCGGAACGGCCCGGCGCCGGCCCGGAACGACAGGCGCAGCGCGTCGCGCAACAGCCGGGCGCGGGCGGCATCTCCGCGGTCGTCCGGGCTGGGCGGGGTGAACAAGGCCGGGCGGATGGTCTCGTATTCAGGTAGGAGCGCGGTCGTCTCGTCGTCGAGGCCGCCGAGCGGGCGGGCCAGCACGGAGGTGCCGGTCGACCCGGGCAGGACGAGCCAGTCCCGGCCGCGGGCGCTGACGAGCGTGCCTGGGGGGAACTCGACGGCTGGTGTGGCAGGCGCGGTCGTCATGCGGTCATCCCCTGGCGGCCGGGGCCGAACACGCCGCGGTTGTCCGCGACGGTGCGCTGCCAGCCCTCACGATTGTCAGCGCGGAACCGCAGGACGAGCCAGCCTTCGTTCTCCAGCCTGCGGCGGGCGGCGACGTCTCGGCCTGCGATGTGCGGGTCGTCGTGGACCGGGCCGTCGAGGAACACCGCGACGTCGGCCTGGGGCGTGCGGTAGGCGAAGTCCGGGCGGACGCGCAGGCCGTCGACGATCTCCTGCGCCTGGTCGGGGAGCCGGTAGCCACCGTCGTCGAGGAAACGCAGGAACTCCCGTTCCAGGCCGTTGCTGGCCGCGTCGAGCCGTTGCCGCTGGGTGGTTCGGTCCTCCCCACCCGTTCCACCGACAGCAAGGTCGGCGTCGCGGAGCTGCAGCAGCAGGGCCCTCGCGGCATGCCGGTCCAGGCTCTGGTGATCCCACTGGTTGGTATAGGAAAGCAGGCAGTGGTAGCAGGCCTGCGCGCACCGTTCGGTCGCGTGCGGGGCGTGCCCGAGGTCGGTGCCGTCCTCCGCGTCAAAGTGCAGCAGTTCCAGGCCGCGGCGGGCGACCCGGGCGATCTGGCCGTGTTCGGTGACCAGCCGGCGCAGGACCCCGGCGCCGCCTTCCGCCGCCTCGAAGAACAGCAGCATCTTCCAGGCGGCTTCGCCGGTCCGGTCAGGCAGCGGCTCGGCGGCGAGCTCGTTGTCCTCCAGCTGGAACACCGCCTCGATGCCCCGTTTGAGCGCGTACATGACGGCCATCCGCTGCTCGGCGGTGGTGTTCTCGCCGAGCCGGACGAGCAGCGCGTTGCGGTGGTCCTCGACGTAGGGGACGACGCGTTGGACGCGGGCGTCGGCGGCCGGCAGGTCGTTGTCCGGTGGGGTGCTCGCGTCCCCGTCCCCGGCGCCCACGTCGGTCTGGTCGGCCGCGCGGGCCCAGCGGCCGTCCACTGTGTCGAGCAGGTAGCCGAGCTGGTTCTTGTTCTTGCGGCGGCGCAGCCCGATGTTCATGCGCCGGATCAGCGCGGTGTCGCCGTAGGTGAGCTCGGCGAGCTGTTCTCCGCCGGGGCCGCGCAAGTGGCTGGTCTGCTGGCTGGAGCGCTCGCCGTGTGGCTCGAACCGCACCGACGTGACGATCTCGTGGCCGGCGCGCTGCCGTTCCTCCTCGTCGGCGCTGATCCGGTCCCGGCGCCGGGTCTTGACGGCCAGCAGGCGCATGAGCTGGTCGAGCAGGATGAGATCGCTGCTGTCGCACTGCTCACAGGTCTCGTGACCGGTGCTGCCGTTGCCGTCGTGCAGATACCCGCAGGACCCGCACCGTTTCATCTCGGTGAGGTGGACACCGAGGCCGTCGTCGCGGGCGGGAAGCGTGACCTTCACGACCTCGTACCGTGCGCCTTCGTGGTAGATGAACGCCCCGGGGCCGAACTCGCTGATGGCCACGAACCGGGGGCGCTGCACGTAGTCGCCCTGCCGCTGGTCACGGCCGCGGTGGGGGGCGGGGATGAACGCGGCGAGCGGGAGGCGGGGGAACGAGTAGCCGGGGAGGAATCCTTCGGAGGCGAAGTAGCGGTAGGTGTAGAAGTCGCCGTGGTGGACGTCGTCGACATCCCCCTTGAGCAGGTCCAGGGCGGCGCGGGCCTCGGCGACCTGACCGCGGGCGCGGCGTTTGCTCGGCTCGTCCGCACCGATCTTCTTCAGGACTGCGTTGGCGCTGTCCAGTTCGGCCAGCGCGTCGCGGTACAGGCTGCGCCAGCGGTCCAGGCTGCGCCGGAACGCGTGCGGCGCGTCGGTCACGGTGCGTTCCACCCAGTCCGCGCGCCACCACGGCGCGCAGGTCACCTCACCGGTCACCTCCAGCAGCCCGGCGATACGGGACCGGGCGCGAGCGGCTGAGCGCCGGATGGGTGATCTTCGCCTCGATGTGTGGGTGCAGTGGCTGGCCGGGGGCTTCGACGTCAAGCACGTCGGTCATGCTCGCCTTGAGGTCGAGGTCGGCTTCGACCAGCCACAGGGCGTGCGCATGGGCGCGGACGAGGTCCTGGTTGCCCAGCTCCAGCCGCGGCGGGGTGACCGCGCCGGCGACCATGTCCTCGCCGCGGGCGAAGTAGTAGTTGTCGTGCGCGTTCCCGGTGGCGCAGTAGGTGAGCACGACCGCCGGCTGGCCGGACCGGCCCGCCCGTCCGGACCGCTGGGCGTAGTTGGCCGGAGTCGGCGGGACGTTGCGCATCCCGACGACGCTGAGGTCCTTGATGTCGACGCCGAGCTCCATCGTCGGCGAGCAGTACAGGACGGGCAGCTTCGCGTCGGCGAACAGCTGTTCGCGGTCGCGGCGGTCGTCGGCCCGGACCTGGGCGGTGTGCTCGCGGGCCTCCAGCCCAGCCAGTTCGTGGGCGCTTTCGGCGTAGAACGCGTTGAAGAAGGGGTTGACCCGGGCGATGTCGCTGCTGCCGCGCAGCGGGTCGGGCGCGCGGCGGGTGCCGTCGCCGGGCCGCCACTGCAGCACGTCCGCGTTGATCCGGTAGCCGAGGGTCTTTCTATCCTCGATCTTCGTCAGGATCCCGGCTTTCGCCATCGTCGCGAGCAGATCCTGGATGATCACCTCGGCGTCGGCGACCTTGACCGGATGGCTGTGGAGCGGGAACCGACCGGGACGGCGCAGCCACCGGCCATACAGGCCTAGACCGGACACATAGAGGTCCCCTCGGTTACCGACCGTGGTGCGACTGCGCCGCCCAGGATAGGCAGTGGCGGCGTGGACCCCACGGTCATCACCCAGCGCCCACGGCGCCTTCAGCCGTAGCTGGCTGGCCCGCTGGATCTCCTCATAGCGCTCCTCGTGCAGGTACCACGACTCGACGCACATGTGCCGGCGCAGCTCGTCGAGCAGAACATGCATGATCTCCGTGCGGTGCGCCGGCTCGGCGCCGGCAAGCGCGGCATGGGCGCTGCCCCAGTACTTCTCAGTGGCAGCAAGCTCACCGACACTGGCGTAGGAGATCAGCAGCTGGCCAGTCTGCTCCAGGTTCGGCATGGTGATCCGCCAGCCGCGGCGCAGGTCGGCATAGAGCCGGTAGGCGACGGTGTCCCGCAGCGCCTTCTCCGTCCGCCGCCGCGGCTCGAACTCCGCCTCGGGATCCTTCGCGTAGTCGGCGAACCCCAGGTTCAGCGCCTCCATGACCCGCCGGCCCAGAGCATCGTCCGACAGCGGCTCGCCCGGGTCCCGGGTCGCGTGTTCTCGCACCGCCCGGAACAGGGCCGCGCGGATCATCCCCACCAGCACGAAGTCGTTGAAATGCCCGGCCTGCAGACTCGCGTCCTGCCTGTTGTCGGAGAACCCGAGGAACTTCTTCGCCTCGTCGCTGATCTCTTCAGCATCACGCAGAGCACGCACCACCGCCTGCGACAGGACGGTGACCGCACTGGCGCGGCCTTCGGTGCCCAGGCTCGCAACCCGGGAGAACTCTGACTGCCGGCTGCTCTCGTAGCTGGTCTTGCACGTCGGGCAGAAGTGCAGCGTCGTGAAGAACACCGCCGGAATGCCGCCGTGGCCGTCGATGAACCCGAGCGCGTCGACCAGGAGCGGCTGCGGCAACCGGTTACGCCGAGCTGGATCGAGGACACGGAGGCCGTCCTGTTCGACCACCCAGTCGTCCGGCACCCGCTCGATCAGTCCCGGCTCGCCGTAGTCGGGCCACGGCCCGTCGGTCAGGAGCAGCAGTCCCTCCGCCTGGCCCTGTTCCCCGATGGTGCCGTTCAGCAGCCGGGGCAGGAAGGCGTCCCGACCGTCACGCCTGGCTCGGTTGACCACGAGGTAGTCCTGGCCGCATTCGCGGCAGAACGCCAGCGGGTAGAGCGGCTGGCCGGCCGGGCCGTTCGGCGCGCTGCGCTGGTAGGCCGTCGTGATGTACCGGGCGTCGGGGGGTTCCAGAGTCACGTAGGCGGTGTCGCCCTTGCCAATGAACTGGTGCAGCTTGAACGCGAACAGCCCCCGGCCATCGCCGTCGCGGGCGTTCGCGCCGGCGAGCAGCGTCGCGCGCAGCGCCTCACCGGCCGCGTCCTCGCCGACACCGGTGTCGGCTGCCAGCCGCTTCGCGGCGTCGGTGAGCCGGGCCGGGGTCTGCCGGGCGAGACGGCCTTCGTCGTCCTGACGCAGCCCGAACGTCTGCTCGATCCAGATGGCGAGATCGTCGCAGGCCAGCTTCTCGTACGAGGTAGGCGGTTTCCCGTCGATGCCGGCCTTGAGCCGCGCCGGGTCGGCGGTGCCTGCCGTGGCACGACGCAGTGTTTCCCCGACGATGTTCTCCGGTGCGAAGGGCACCCCGAACAGGCGCGTGGCCAGACCGGCGACCTCAACTCGCTGCTCAGCACGGGCACCCGGACCAGCGAGGGTCGCGCTGGTGCCCACGCACTGGAGCGCGCCGGATCCGACCGCGTCCCGCAGACGGCGGACCAGCATCGCCACGTCGGCACCCTGACGACCCCGATAAGTGTGCAACTCGTCGAGGACGAGAAACCGCAGCCCAGCGGCACTGCCGATGAGCCGCCTGCGCTCCTCGGGCCGGACGAGCATCAACTCCAACATCACGTAGTTGGTCAGCAGAATGTCCGGTGGATCAGCCAGAATCCGCTCGCGTTCCTTCTGACTCTCCTGGCCGGTGTACCGCGCGAACGTCACCTTCGGCGACGCGGTCCCGAGGAACTTCTCCAGCTCGCCAACCTGGCTGTTCGCCAGCGCGTTCATCGGATACACGACGATCGCCTGGACACCTCGGCCGCTGCCGTCGCGCAGCACCCGATCGACGATCGGCACGATGTACGCCAACGACTTCCCTGACCCCGTGCCCGTCGTCACCACATAGGACTCGCCCCGGCGGGCGATCTCGACTGCGTCCCGCTGGTGACGGTGCAACGCCAACTCCCGGCCGGCGGGATCGACCGGCGTGCGGTGGCGGAAGATCCCTCGGCAGGCCGGGTGTAGCAGCCCCTCACCGACAAGCGCACTGACGGTGCCGCCGGACTCGAAGGACGGGTTGAGCGCCAGCCACGGCTGCGGCCACAGCAGACCGTCGGCGATCTCACCCGTGACCCTGGACAGGACCCGATCGTCCCGGATGTTCAGAAAGCCCTCGACGAAGGACCGGTAGTCGTCCAGGACCTCGCTGAGAACTCCGAACGCATCCATGGCTGCCCTTCTCACTCGGCGTCACCGCCGGACCCGCCCCGTACGGGTGAAGAGCAATATTAGATGTCGAGTCCGACGGAACCCCGCCCGCTGTTGGTCTTGATGCTCGTTGACATTGAACCGAGGCTGAACTGGCCCGCGCTGCCGACCATCCCAGAGGCGACCGCGATCGCCAGTTCACCGACAAAGCCCGCCAGCGCGTCGAGGGAACCCGCCTCAAGGCCGAGGGCACACTCCTCCCCGCCACACTCGCCCGCGGCACCATCCTCGAAGCCGGAGGCATCCACGAACGGCTCGAACACGCCCTTGGCCACGGTCCCCTCACCTGACACCCACGTGTCGGCGCCGCAGCGGCCACCCCCGAGCAGGCCCGCGACCTCGGCACCTCTCGCGGCACACCGCTGCTCGCTCTCACCCGCCTCTCGATCAGCGGCACGACCGGACGGCCTGTCGAGTCACGACCATCTACCTCACGGACACCGCTTCGAGGTCACCGGCCAGCCGATCACCCGCGACGACACCGCCGCCCCCCGCCAGGGCTGAGAACCGAGGCGGGGACACCGTGACGCCTCTCCAGGGGAGATGCGCTGGCGCTCTATGCTGACTTCTCGGGACGAGACAACATCCGGTGCTCACTGCCAGCTACTAGCGCTAAATGTTGTGGTTCACCTGCCTGGCTGGTCAGGTGATATCCGCGTGTCGATCGAGAGGAACGTGCCTGTGGTGGACGCAGTGTCGATGATGAGAACTCGCTCGGCTGATGGTCTGGCAGAGCGGGCGCTGCGGCGTCGTGAGTCTGTGACGCGGTCGTTCACGGTCGGTGGCGCCTACGGGTTCCTCATTGCCTCCCGGCATCCCGACGGTTCCCTGGCAGACATCAACCTGATCATGTCGAAGCAAGGGTCGACCCTGCGCGGTATGACCGAGACCGTCGCGTTGGCAATCTCGACGGGTCTGGCCCACGGTGTGCCGCTGGCGACGTTCGTGGGGCAGTTCATCGACCTGCGGTTCGAACCGGCCGGGCTGACCGACGACCCGGAACTCCCGCGAGCCACATCAATCATCGACTATGTGGTCAGACGCCTGGCGTTGGACTTCCTCACGGTGGAAGAGCGGGCGGCGCTCGGTGCGCTCACACCAGAGGAACGTGCTGAGCTCGTGACTGAGTCAACCGGGGTGCGGCCGGACGCGCTGGGGGTGCAGATGATGACGCCGTTCGAGATCCCCAGTCAGCTCGTCCGCTGACGAACCGGGCTGCCTCCGCCGGAACGTCCCGCCTGCGGGCAGCGACGCGGGGGCTGCGGGAAAGCGCTGCTCCCGCCTGGCAGCCGCTGCCTGAACCGCCGTCCTCATCCCGCATCGGGCCCCGCCTTGGTGCCCAACCCGTCGGCGACGCCGCCTATGAGGAGCTGGAACCACCCTTGAGCGCAGCGGTACGGCCACGCCGGCAACGGCTACCGCTTCGACCACGCCTTCATCGCCAATCGTCACCTTTCCCCGGCCGGCTGCGACTACCTCCACACGCCCCACCCCGCGGGTTTCAGCAACCATGCTGCCCTGCGCGCGGAATGAGGAACGAATGATCGACCGCGTCACGCTCATCACTGGGAACACAGGCAAGGCCCGCGAGTACGCCAGCCTCCTGGGCGTCGAGGTCGCCGCGACCAGCATGGACCTCATCGAGATCCAGTCTCTGGACGTCGCGACGGTGGTGGAACACAAAGCCGCGGACGCCTACGCCAAGCTGTGGCCGCGCAGCCCGGTCCTCGTCGACGACACCGGTTTGGCGGTGAACGTCTGGAACGGCCTCCCTGGCGCCCTCATCGCCTGGTTTTTGGACAGCGTCGGCACCCAAGGGCTCCTCGCCATGGCGGCGGGCGTAGCCGACCGCAGCGCCACTGCCACGACCGCGCTCGGCTATGCCGATAAAACCGGGGTCCGGGTCTTTACCGGCACGGTGCGCGGGACACTGACCACCGAGCCTCGTGGCAGCGGTGGCTTCGGCTACGACACCATCTTTGTGCCCGCCGGGGGTGCCCAGACCTTCGCGGAAATGTCGAGCGAGGAGAAGAACGCGATCTCACACCGTCGCCTTGCGACCGACGCCCTCCGCAAGGCGCTCGAAAACTCCGCCTCCTGAAAACCCGGCATGGGAGGGGTCTTCTGTAGCACTACCGCTGACCGAAGGGGAGGGACCAGCTCGTCGGGTTCGGTGTGGTGACCGGGATCGACGGCGATGAGGGCGGGCTGCACTGACGGCGACTCACTCTCATCTGGGTGCGGTGAAGATCGATGATGTGCTCCTGGTCTGCTTACGACCGTACCCGAGGGTCGGACCGCTCGCGCCCTTGGCGGGCATGCCGTGCTTCGGGGAGGTTCCTGCCGAAGGCCGCGGCCTCTCTCCACGGTGTCCGGTACGGCAGCAGGACGGCGCTGGCCGCGCAGGCGAGCCCTGCGATCAGGAGTGCGGTTCTGACGTCGGTGAGCGCGGCGAGTCCGCCGCCGGCGACGATGAACAGCGGCTGCACGGTCTTGGAACTGATCCCCCAGGCAGTCCGTATGCGGGCCATGTAGGCGTCGGCGGTGACCTCCATCCGGTAGGTCGCGAAGACCGGGTTGAACACTCCCGCGCACGTCAGGATGGCCGTGTCCGCCACCATGATGATCACTAGTCCGGTCGGGCCGTGGGGCGCGAGCGGGTACAGCAACAGCCAGGGAGCACGCGCCGCACCGGCGATGAGCAGCACACGCCGCTGCCCGCACCGGCGTGCGAGGACAGGGGCGAGCCGTGACCCGACGATCCCGCCGACGCACGGAACGCCCAGCGCCAGGCCGTAGGCAGACGCAGGCAGTTGGAGTTCGTCGAGGATTAGGACCGCGAGCAGCGGAAAGGTCATGACGACGGAGCCACCGAACAGCATTGCGTTGAAGAACAGGGGCCGCAGCCCAGGGTGGGTGAGCAGGTAGCGCCATCCTGAGCGGATGCCGGAATCGGCGCAGCGCTCAGGCGGCGGCGGTTCGCTCGCGCGGATGCGTCGCACGCCCAGGGCGGAGCCGAGGTAGGACGCGGCGTCGATGGCCATCGTCGCGGTGGCCCCGATGCCGCCGATCAGCAGCCCACCCACCGGCGGCCCCGCCGTACCCGACACCCAGTCGGCGGTCTCGAACCAACTGTTCGTCGCCACCCGCCCCGCTGGATCTGTCATCGCCTTCAGGTGCGCCCCGCTGGCGGCACCGAAGGCGATCGACGAGGCCGTCGAGATCGCACCGACCGCGACCAACTGCGGGTAGGTGAGTAGATGCAGCGCGGCGGCGGCTGGCACGCTGGCGAGCGCGGCGAACTGCACCAGATCCGCCGCGATCATGACCGGGCGTTTGCGCCGGTGTTCAATGCTGGCGCCCAGCGGCAGCAGCACCGCCGCGGCGGTGAGGCCGGCCAGGCCGGACAGCATGGACACCTCGAAGGCGGAGGCGTGCAGGACGAGGACGGCGATGATCGGCAGTGCCCCGGACCCGAGGCCGCTGCCCGCCGCACTCACGGCGTAGGCGAGGAGCAGGTTGCGGCGATCTCGGTCCCGCACCGGCGCACGGTACCACCCATGATCCCCCCGGCAAGCTGAACCGCCGTGCAGTGCAGCCCGCAGAATTCGGTGCGGATCACGCGGCCCGCCCAGATGATCGCCTAGCGTCGGCTGGGGGGCGATGGCGCCAGCGGTCACGTAGCAAGCCACGGCGGCCAGCTAGGCAGCTGATCTGCCAGCTGCACGAACATGCGGGCCTGATTCGGGTCGTCGTCGCTGGTCAGGGCTGTCCGGGGACGTGAACGGAGTGTTCGCCGTCTGGGGGATGTATGGCGCGTTGCGATCAGGCATGGTGATAGCGGCCAACCGGCGATCACGATCTGTAGTAGGGATGTTGCCCCGTGGATGTGGTTCAGCAGGATAAGGCGGCGGGTGTCCTCGACGAGGAGCAAGCGGGCGTGCTGCGTGCTCGGCTGGTCGATGGCCTGCTCTCGGGTGGATGGATACGGACAGCAGGGACGGAGGCGGCGTTTCGGGCGGTGCCGCGGCATCTGTTCACGCCCGAGGCGTCGCTGGAGGCGGCGTACGCCGACGATGTCGTGCGGACGAAGTTCGACGCCGACGGCGTGGCAATCAGTTCGGTGTCCGCGCCCTGGTTGCAGGCGACGATGATCGAGCAGGCGCGGCTGGTTCCCGGGATGCGCTGCCTGGAGCTGGGCTCGGGTGGGTACAACGCGGCGCTTCTCGCCGAGCTCGTCGGCCCGACGGGCGAGGTGACCACGGTCGACATCGACCCGGAGATCACCGATCGGGCCACGCGCTTCCTCACGGCGACGGGCTACGACCAGGTCCGGGTCCTGACCCGCGACGGCTGGCACGGCGCGGCCGAACACGCCCCGTTCGACGCGATCATCGTGACGGCGCAGGCCGTCGACATCTCACCGGCCTGGGTTGACCAGTTGGTCGACGGCGGCCGGCTGGTCATCCCGCTTCGGCTGCGCGGTCTGAGCCGCGGGGTCGCCTTCGAACGTCACGGCGGCCAACTCGTCAGCCGTGAGACGCAGATGTGCGGCTTCGTCCGCATGCAGGGCGCCGGCGCGAACCCGATGCGACGCCTCGCGCTGCGCGGCGATGAGATCGCCCTGCGCTTCGACGGTAACTACCCGGCGAAGCCCGAGCTGTTCGACGGCATCCTCAGCACCCCTCGCGTCGATGTCTGGACCGGGGTGCACATCCCGCCCATGACCCCGTTCGACACGCTCAAGCTCTGGCTCGCGACCGTGTTCGACGGCTACTGCCAGCTCGACGTCGCGAAGGACACGGCAACGGAGTCCCTCGCGCCCGCCGGACGCCCCCCTGGCGACGCCGTCGTCAACGATGCCAGCGTCGCCTACCTGACCTGCCCTAAGATCGCCGAATCGTTGTACGAGTTCCGCGTCCACGCCTTCGGTCCCGACGCCACCGCTCTTGCCGAGGACCTCGCCGACCAGGTCCGTACCTGGGAACACGACCACCGTGACGGCCCCGATCCCCGCGTCACCGCCCACGCCTTCGGGACCCCGGACCACGACCTGCCACCGGGCCGGACTCTCGACCGTGCCCACAGCCGCATCACCATCACCTGGCCACATCCAGCCGACCCGGATGCCACCTACCACGGCTCCCGGCCAGCGCCGAGCTAGATCTTGCAGGGTGTGGGAGCGCGGCCGGGGACACGCCGTCCTGTCGGTGCTGGCAGCCTCGCTCGGATGCCGGTGGACACGCGAGAGCGCACCCTTCGCCCACCTTCAGTGTTCGAAGTGCGACTATATGTCGGTATTTCGTGGTTTCGATCTTGCGATCCACCGAGTACCTGACGACGCGCCGTCGACCGATGGGGAGGTCTGGTGAGCCGGGGAACGGACTCCTCTGTGCTGCGGCTGGTGCACTACACGCCATCCAACTCGGGACTGGACGCGGAGGCAGGGCGGTCCGCGTTGGAGGCTCTGTCTCGGGTGGTTCCTCGACTGCTGGCTCCCAAGACGCATTCCTCTCGCATCGTCGCCGAGGACGTCGACCGTCTCCCGGGCGTCGAGGCGCTGCTGTTCGCGCTGGTCGACGCCCAGGAGGTGCATGTCGTCGGTGGCAGCTGGCTCGCGCAGCAGATGCGCGACCTGCTGCGCGCCGGGAAGGTGGCCGGCTGGAGTCTGCACGAGCTGCCGCAGACCAGGACACCGGTATTCGCGCTTTTCCCGCTCCTGCCGCTGACCACGATCACAGCGTTCGAGAAGTCTCCGTTCACCACAGTGGAAGAGGTCGCCGCGGTTCCGGACGACGGGTTGCGGGAACTCCGCCGTCTGGGAACGAAGAGTATTCCCGCGATCCGCGAGGCCTGCGCCCATCCCGCGGTGCGGGAGTTCGGCAGCTCGACGGCGGCGTTGCCCGACCTCACGGACGCACCGCCCTTCGGTGATCGGATGCACCTCGCTCACCAGATCCGCAACCAGGGCTTCCTGGAGGGTCTTCTGCACGGGTCATTGCCGCAGAACGCGGTCGATGCGATTATCAGATCGATCGAGGCCGAGCCGGTACCACCCGCCGACCCGCTGGTGGTTCTGCTCCTGGAGACCGCTGGCGCGACGGACCTTCTCGCGTACTACGTGAGCACCCACGGGCCCGCGGCGGCGCAGTCCGAGGCGCCGAGCGATGACACCGAGGGCCTCTCTCCTGCGGACATCCGCGGATAGGCCCCCTGCCGGTCGCGGGCGCCCACCCAGCGGTCACCCGCGCCGGCGTCGGCCAAGGACCCACCATGCCCGCCGCCATCCACAATCGACCGGCCGCTCCCGGGCCCCGGCGGAGCCGTCGCGCAGCGCCACCGACGGCACAGTCTCCGGAGGCATTGCCGGTCCCGGCGTCGAGTCCGGCGAGCGCCCGACTTCCGGCCCCAGCGTGAGCGCCGGCGAGTACCGGAGACTGTCGCCGCCGGCCCGCTTCTGCCCGTGGTCTCCTTCGCCGGGTTCCTGCTGGTGGCGCGCCTTGGCCCAGTCTGCGGCGTCAAGCGCGGTAGCGGCGCGGATCAGCATCCAAGCCAGAGCGTGGGCTTCCCCCGGGGCGAGGTATTCGTAGCCGCTGCGGGTGGGGGCGCGGTCACCGAAGTCGACGCTGACGACCGCCGGGTAGACGGTGGACGCCGTCACGTACTGTTCGACCCGCACGCGCAACCGGCCGTTCACCGCCGCACGTAATCCGGGAAGCTCAGGAAGGTCGATCTCCGCGATCTCCCCGATGTGATGGTCACCGGGACCACCGGGTTCGGGCTGAAGATGACCCACAGGCAACTGACACCACGCGGGGCAGGAGCAGTCCGCGGTCATCGGATGACACGCCGCCGTCTCAGCATGCGGCCAGGGGTGGAGTCCGCCCTGGGGGTGTGCCAGACGAGACGGAGGTTCCGTCCAGCCACGGCAAGGATCGCCGCAGCGTCGTCCGCGCTGGAACACGACATGGACGACGTCCCACCGCGGACGACGACGAAGGCATGGTCGTCGAACTGGAGTCCCCAGCCGAACACCGCGTCCTCCAGCAGGCCGACGTCCTGTTCGACGAGCGCGAACATGCGGGGCGCGTGTCCGGCCACGAACATCTCCAGCATCCCCGGCGTGTCCTGGATGTCTCTCAGCCAAGCCAGATCGGCCTGTAGCTGATCGTCGGACTGGACGTGGGGCTCAATCGTCATGCGGTCTGTCCCTAAGGTCGGTGTTGTTCGGGGTTGGTGCCCCGGATGCCCGGGGCGACGGGGTGTGGCTGATGCGGTCCTGCTGCACGGTGGCTCGAAAGGAATGGCCGCCCCGTCGCTCTGGACGCCCTGGCCGCTGATTCAGATCTGCTGCGGACCGTCGCTGTTTAGGGACCTGCTGGCGGGGCTGTCCACGGGGATGACCTGCGACAACAGGAGATCGGGCGTGGAGGATCGGCCGCTGGTCTGGGTCGGCATCGATGTGGGCAAGGCGACGCATCACGCGTGTGCGCTGGACCCGGCCGGCAAGGTGGTGTTCTCGCGGAA
>NZ_JBFLUG010000091.1:0-31780 GCF_041008525.1 Parafrankia sp. FMc2
TACCCTGTGCCCCTCGTCGGCAGCGTCGAAGGTGTATAAGCCCCCTGCTGTGCCCACCTCTCCACCATGCCCCGGGACGCCGCGCGCAGCCAGGGACAGAGCCCGTCCCCGGACAGGGACGTCTCTCCCGCCGGCGCCCACACCGCCGCAGGCTGAGACCCGGCTCGACGGACGCCGGCGGTGCCCCCTCCAGGCCCGTCGAGCCGGGCACCCCGCGGTCGGAGACGAGCTCCCCGCGGAGAAAGGAAGACCTCGCATGCAGTACCGCACGCTCGGCCGGACCGGTATCAAGGTCAGCCCCTACGCGCTCGGCGCGTTGATGTTCGCCACGCCCATCGGCAACCCCGACCCCGACGACTCGGCCCGCATCATCCACCGGGCGCTGGACGCGGGCATCAACCTCATCGACACCGCGGACGCCTACGGCGACTCCGAAGAGGTCGTCGGCGCGGCGCTCAAAGGACGACGCGACGAGGTGGTCCTCGCGACCAAGGTGAGCCGCCCGATGGGCGACGACCCCAACCAGGCGGGTGCCTCACGGCGCTGGATCATGACCGCCGTCGAGAACTCGCTGCGCCGCCTGCAGACCGACCACATCGACCTGTACCAGATCCACCGCCCGGACCCCACCACCGACGTCGAGGAGACCCTGTCGGCACTCTCCGACCTGATCCACAGCGGGAAGGTCCGCGCGATCGGAACGTCGGGCATGCCGGCGTCCGACCTGGTGGAAGCCCAGTGGGTGGCCGAGCGGCGCGGCCTGGCACGGTTCCACACCGAGCAGCCGCCGTACTCGCTGCTCACCCGCGGCATCGAACGTGAGGTCCTGCCGGTCGCCCAGCGGTACGGGGTGGGCACGCTGGTGTGGGGTCCGCTCGGGCAGGGCCTGCTCACCGGGCGTGTCCGCAAGGGCCAGCACAACGACCTGCAGCGCGCCGGCCTCTTCACCCACCTGCGCGACGAGCGTCGTCTCGACACCGTCGAACAGTTCATCTCCCTCGCCGCGGAGGCGGGTCTGCCCCTGACACACCTGGCGATGGCGTTCACGATCACCCATCCCGGTGTGACCAGCGCGATCGTCGGGCCGCGCACGATGAGCCACCTCGACGGTCTTCTCGCCGGCCTCGACGTGACCCTCACCGACGACATCCTCGACCGGATCGACGCGATCGTCGCGCCGGGCACCGACGTCGGCGCCCTCGACCAGGCCTACCGGCCCCCGGCCCTGCAGCAGGCGGACCTGCGTCGCCGTCCCGCCCACACCCGCGGCGCCGCCTGACGTATCCCGTCCGCCAGGCCGATGGGGGCCGCGAGGTCCGCGCGTGCCGCCAGCCTGTCGGGAATGCCCGCCGTCCCGACCTGACAGTCCCGGCCGTGGCGAGAACATGGAGATGTGGACGATCCGCATGTGCACGTCGAGTGGACCACGCCGAACACCACCGCCACCACGCGTGCGGTGACCGCCTCGGTGTTCGGGCTCGTCGGCGACACCCCCCGCACGGTGCGGGCCGGCTGCGACGCGCAGGTCCCCTACGCGGCGACGTCCGCCCGCCCCGAACACGTCACCTGCCTGCCCTGCCGGCGGCACGCCCGCGCACGGCACCTGCGTTACGCCACCCGGATCGAACAGTCCGCGGGTCTGCTCGGCGGCGACCAGGCCCACGACGTCCTCGCCGCCGCCCGCCGGCTACGCGACCTCGCCGACCGTTTCGCCTGACCCGCCCACCCACCGTGCAGCGGGTCAGGCGGGCCAGCGCAGGACGTGCGGGGCGTGCGGATGTTCGTGGTCGATCAGCACGTCGGCATGGTCGGCCGGGGCGGCGGCCGCCCGGTACAGCTCCTGGCCGGGCAGGTAGCGCGCCTGGTAGCGCTCGCGGACCGCGGCGGGTGAGCCGAACAGGGCGACGTCACGTTCCCACGCCCGGCGTAGGGACTCGTCCGGGCTGATCTGCAGGAACACGGTGCGGTCCCAGCAGCCGCGCAGCTCGCCACGGTCAGCGATGGGGGTGCTGGCCCGTGGGGCGAAGGACCAGCTCGCTGACGTCGACACTGTCAGGCTGGCTGAGGGCGAACAGCACCGCGCGGGCGACGTCGTCGGGGTCGAGCGCCGGGTCGGCGCCGCGTTCGGGTGCCCGCTCGCCGCTGGTGACGAGACCGGGCTGCAGAAGGGTGACCCGGATGCCGGTGTGGGTGGCTTCGGCGCGGATCGACTGGGCCATCGCGGTGACCGCCCACTTCGTTGCCGAGTACAGCTGGCCGGGGACGGTGACACGGCCGGCGACCGAGCCGGTGAGGACCAGATGCCCCCGGGAACGGGCAAGGGCGGGCAGGGTCGCACGTGCGACGAGAGCGGTGCCGTAGACGTTGGTCAGCACCATCTCGCGCCACTGCTCGGGGGAACCGGTGCCGTGCAGAAACGAGGCCGGAGCGAACACACCGGCGTTGGCGAACACGGCGTCGAGCCGACCGAAGGCCGTCTCGGCATGGACGGGCAGCGTCGCGACCTGCTCCCAGTCCTGCACGTCGCAGGCCACGATGAGAGGCGTGGTCGCGGTGCCACCGAGGCTGTCGGCGAGGGCGTGCAGCCGGTGACGGGACCGCGCTGCGAGCACGAGCGAGAAGCCCTCGTGTGCTGCCAGGCGTGCGGTTGCGGCGCCGATCCCGGACGAGGCACCGGTGATCAGGAGTACGGGTGCGGTCATGCCCCACATCGTGCTGACTCCACCGACCGACCGGACCACGCGGTCGTGACCCGTCCCGCCAACGGTTCTTCCGCGTTTGTCACCCCCGGAGCCTGGCACGGGCGAGACCCTTGATCCCAAGGTTTCCTGCCTGAGCGAGGACAGAGGACACGCATGCGGGTGATGGCTGATGTTCGCCCGTTGCGGGTCCGGCCGTTCCGGCGGCTGTGGGTTTCCGGGTTCGTCACGACGGTGGGCGCTGCGCTGACCGCGGTGGCGGTGCCGCTGCAGATCTACGAGATCACCGGGTCGTCGGCGTGGGTGGGGCTGTCCGGGCTGGTGGGGTTCGGCCCGCTGGTGTGCGGCGGGCTGTGGGGCGGGGCGGTGGCGGATGCCGTCGACCGGCGGCGGATGCTGCTGGTGACCAGCAGCGGGATCGCGGCCGCCTCAGCCGCACTCGGTGTTCACGCCCTGCTCGGCGGGCGGTCGACGGCGTTCCTGCTGGGAATGGTCGCGGTGACCCAGGGCCTGTTCGGAGCCAACACGGCGGCCCGCGGCGCGGTCGTCGCCCGGCTGGTGGCACCCACGCTGCGTCCCGCCGCGAACATGCTGCAGTCCTCGGTCTTCTACCTCGGCGCGGTCGTCGGACCGCTGCTCGCCGGCGTTCTGCTTCTCGCGATCGGCGTCGGCTGGCTGTACCTGCTCGATGCGGTGACGCTGGTCGCGGCCCTGTGGGCGGTGTGGACATTGCCGCCGCTCCCACCGGTGCACGGTGGGGCCCGCCGTGCCGGGGTCCGGGACATCGCGGCTGGTGTGGGCCACCTGCGGACACGTCCGATCCTGGTCGTCAGCTACCTGGCGGATCTCATCGCGATGCTGTTCGCCAACCCGGTGGCGCTGTTTCCGCACAGGTGGCGCAGGAGATGTTCGCGGATCCGGCCGGCGGGGGGGCTGGCGCTGGGCATGCTCTACGCCGCGCCATCCGCCGGGGCGCTGGCCGCCGCCGCCCTGTCCGGGACGTTCACCGGGCTGCGCCGTCACGGCGCGGCGATCACCGTGGCGGTGTGCGTGTGGGGGCTGGGTATCGCCGCGTTCGGCCTGTGTCGTTCGCTGCCGCTGGCCGCGATGTTCCTGGCCCTCGCCGGTGCCGCCCTGATCATGCTGAGTGTGTTCCGCAAGACCGTGCTGCAGGACGCGGTGTCCGACGAGCTGCGCGGTCGGATGCAGGGGATCGACGTCACCGTCTCCGCCGGGGGCCCGCAGCTGGGGTACCTGGCGCATGGCACGGTCGGCGCGACGCTTGGTACCAGCTGGGCGATCAGCGGCGGTGGGCTGCTCACCGTGGGGGCGATGATCGTCATGGTGACGGCCTTCCCCGCCCTCTGGCGGTACCGGGCCCCCGTCCATCCCGACGAGTCCGTGGACGCAGTGCACCTCACCGGCGCACCTTCGGCCACCACCCGGCCCCAGGTCTGACCCGTCTGGCCGGGCGGACGGCGGTCATCGTCTCGCTTCCAGCGGGTTGACGGTGAAGGCGACCGTGACCGGTGCAGGCACCGGTACGCGCGCGGGTCGGAGGACGGATGCGGGTCCGGTGCGGTCCCGACCGACGGTGCACGGCGGCGCTGGCGGTCGGTGGGGCGGCGGTGCTGGTCAGCACGGCGCTGGTCAGCACGGCGCTGAACGTCAGGCGGCGTCGAACAGCAGGGGAGCGAGATGTTCGAGCTGGTCGACGGCCGCGGGAAGGTCCGCCGCGAACGGGTGCACCAGCACATGATCGGCGCCGGCGTCGAGCTGGGCGGTCAGCCGGGCCGCGACGTCGGTCCTGTCGCCCCAGGCGAGAAGGTCGTCGACCAGCCGGTCGCTGCGCTGCCCGGTCACGTCGGACTCGCCGTAGCCGAGCCGCCGGTAGTGCACCGTGTAGGGCGACAGCGGAGCGCCCGCGCCCATCGCGAGCACGGCCCGCAGCCGCGACCGGGCGGTGTCCGCGTCGGTGTCGAGCAGGACGGCCTGATGGGTGATGAACAGACGGTCCGGCCCGACGGCCGCGCGGGCCGCTGCCGTGTGGGCCACCGGTTGCAGGAACGGGTGGACGCCGTCGGCGCGGTCGACGGCGAGGTGGTGGGCGCGGGGTCCGAGCGCGGCGAGCACACGCGGGTAGGCGGGAGCCGGCAGTCGGGTCAGCGTCCGCGCGGCCTGGTCCATGGCGTCGAGGTACTCCCGCAGCTGGGTCAGGGGCCGTTCGCCCGCGTGGCCACCGAGGCCGAGCACGAACCGGCCGGGGTACGCCTCGGCCAGCGTCGCGGCACCGGTGTGCATCGCGACCGCCGCGCGGCTGCTGATGTTCGCGATACCCGTGCCGACGACGATGCGCTCGGTCGCAGCGAGCATCAGCCCGTGCTGGGTGAACACCTCCCGGCCGCCGGCGGACGCCCCGGGTGGCGTCTCCCCGCTCCACAACGAGCCGTAGCCGAGCCGTTCGATCCGGGCGAACTGGCTGCGCTGCACCGCCACCGGAGTTTCCAACAAGGTGAAGGGGGCCACCCACACCCCGAACCTGCCCAGCCGGCGCCGTGTCTCCGAAACCGTCCCCACCACTCACTCCCTCCTCGCCGTCGGCATCGCCCCGCCAGAAACGGAGGCTGCCTCCTGTAAGGGGGCACAGCCTAACCGGAGGAAGCCTCCGCATGTGTGGGCGGGGTGCGGGTAGCCTCCGATCGTCAGGCAGGGGAGGGAACAGCGATGGGCGGTGCGAGCAGGGCGCGGCCCCTGCGTGCCGACGCCCGCGCGAACTACGAACGGCTGCTCACCCAGGCACGCCTCGCCTTCGCCGAACACGGAACCGGAGCGTCCCTGGAGGAGATCGCCCGGCGGGCCGGCGTGGGCACCGGCACCTTCTACCGGCACTTCCCCTCACGGGACGCCCTGCTGCAAGCCGTTCTGCATGACCGGTTCGAGCGTCTGCGCGCGCGCGCCGACGCACTGGCGGCCACCACGGAGCCCGACGTCGCGCTCACCGTCTGGCTCCGCGAGTTCGTCGAGTTCACCGGGGCCTACCGGGGACTCACCGCCGCACTCCTGCAGACCCTGCACGACCCCTCCACCGAACTGCACGCCGCCTGCGTGGCCGTACGCGCGGCAGGAGCGACCCTGCTCACCGGCGCCCAGCAGGTCGGCGCGATCCGCTCCGACCTGGCCGCCCCCGAACTGTTCGCCCTGGTCAGCGGCCTGTCGTGGGCCTGCGAGCAGAGCACGGGCACCGTTGATGTCGACCTCCACGTCGACCGGCTCCTCACGCTCACCCTCGACGGCCTCCGAGCAGGCGGCACCGTTCGCTAGCGTCACGCCCACGAGTGGTCGGTGAATCGTGGCGTCCTATCCTGTTCGGATGCGGGAATCCACGGCGGGTCACGGACGTCCGGCACCCGGCTTCGAGCTGATCTGCGAGATCGAGCCGCCGACCCGGCCGGATCTGACCCACGCCCGCCATCAGATCGGTGTTCTGAGCCCCGTCGCGGACGCGTTCCTGATTCCCGACAACCACATCGGACGCGCGACGGTGTCGAGTATCGCCGTCGCCCACGAGGTGCAGGCGATGGGGGGACGCAGCATCGCCTGCGTGAACTCCCGCGACCGTAACCTGCTCGGCTTCCGCCGCGACCTGCTCACCGCGGCGGCCTACGGCGTCGAGGAGTTCCTGTTCGTCCACGGAGACAAACCCACCGTCGGGAACCGGACCAGCGACCTGACGGTGCGCACGATGATGGACGAGGCCCGGGCGGCCGGAGAGAGTCCGGCGTTCGCGGACATGCCGGCGTTCCGGGTCGGAGCCGCCGCCGGTCTGCGGCCACTGCCCGCGTGGAAACGAGCGGCCGACTTCCTGTTCGTGCAGGTCAGCTACTCGGTGGACGCCCTGCTGCGCTGGCGCGACGCCCATCCGGTCGAACTGCCGGTCTACGCCGGCGTGATGGTCCTCGCGAGCGCCGGGATGGCGCGGCGCCTCGCCGCGACGATCCCCGACATCGACATTCCCGACGGCCTCGTCCAGGCGGTCGAACGGGACCGGGCGGCCGGGGTCGACGCAGCCTGCGACCAGGTGCTCAAGCTCCGCGACAGCGGCGCCTTCGCCGGCGTGCACCTCGTCCCGGTCAGCCGCTACCGCCAGGTCGCCACCCGTCTCGAGGACCTTCTCTAACCCCCCGGGGGCGTCTCGATACGGAACGTCCCTTTCACGACCGGGTCATCCCCTCGAAGATCCGGACGGACACCCGGTGGTACGCCCTATCCCGGTGCCTGGAAGCCGCCGATCTTCTGCTCGAGCAGTTCGGCCAGCCGCAGCGGGGTGCGGTCCTCGAACATCGGGCCGATGAGCTGCACTCCCACCGGCAGGCCCTCGGAGGACCGGCCCGCGGGTATCGCGGTGGCGGGCAGGCCGGGCATGGTGGCCAGGCCGGCCCAGACGAGCTGGTCGAAGTACGGGTACTCGACGCCGTCGATGTCGATGCGGCGTTCCAGCGGGTTGGGGTGGTGGTCGTGGCCGAACGCGGGAGTCGGCGTGATCGGACACACCACGGCGTCGAACGCGGCGAACAGCTGCCGCCAGCCGTGGCGGTGCAGCTCGCGACGGTTGGTCGCCTCGATCCAGTCGCGGTGGCTGAACACCATGGCGCGCAGCCGCGCCGCGTCGAGACTGCGGTCGTCTCCGCGCAGCCCGGCGGCGCGGGCCCGCAGCTGCTCGTACGCCTCAACGGGAAAACGCGCGACGGAGCCCGAGAACAGCAACTGCGTGTAGAGCGTCGCGGCGTCGGCCGGGTCGGGCAGCAGCGGGGTGTGCCGTTCGACGCGGGCGCCACCGCCGACAAGCGCGTCAGCCACCCGGTGCACACCCGCCCGCACAGCGGACCCGGTCGCCAGGAGCGGATGCTCGTCGACGACCAGGACCCGGAAGTCAGCGAGACGCTCGTGGCGCGCGGGCGGCAGCGCCACGGTGTGCGCCACACCGAACGTCAGCGGGTCCGGTCCGGCCATGACGTCGAGCAGGAGCGCGAGGTCGCGGGCAGTGCGCGCCATCGGACCGACGACGGCGAGGTCGAGGTCGACCGGTAGGGCCGGCGCGGGAGGTGCGACCATGCCGCGGGTCGCCGCCAGTCCGAGGGTCGGCTTGTGCGCGTAGATGCCGCAGAAATGTGCGGGGGTGCGCAGCGAACCGGCGAGGTCGGAGCCGATGGACAACGCGCCGAACCCGCAGGCCAGGGCCGCCGCCGATCCGCCGGAGGAACCGCCCGGCGTGCGATCGTGATTCCACGGATTGTGGGTGGTGCCGTAGATCTCGTTGAAGGTCTGGATATCCTGCAGTCCCAACGGCACATTGGTCTTGCCCAATACCACCGCCCCGGCCGCCTTGAGTCGCGACACCTGTACCGCGTTCTCGGCCGGCACATGGTCCCGGTGCTGCGGCATGCCCCAGGTCGTGGGCAGCCCAGCCATGTCGTAGGACTCCTTGACCGTCACCGGAACACCGAGCAGCGGCCGGTCCTCGCCGCGGGCGCGCGCCTGGTCGGCGCCGCGCGCGGCGGCCCGCGCACGGTCGAAGTCCGGCACACAGATCGCGTTGATCACCCTGTCGTCCCGCTCGATACGGGCGATCGCCTCGTCGGTCAGTTCTACCGAGGTCACGTCACCGGCACGCAACGCGGCCGCGAGCTCTTCGGCCGACCGAAAACTCCACTCCATGAACCCGACGCTATCGACCCCCGAAACAGGCCATGAAATGCCGCTGCGCGCAACGGGAGAGACGTCCCAACTCGTCACTCGTCATGTTGCTCTCCGGCCGCAGAAAATTCGCCCGACCGCTGGCCGCAACGACCAGTTGCGGTGGACTTCTTCGCGTACCCGCCCAGATCGGTCAACGGCGCACCCGATAGCGCAGGTGAAGCACCCGGTTGCCCTGAATCACCACGTCAGGGCCCGCCAACAGGTGCTGCGCGTGGACTGATCCGAAGTAGCGCTTCCCGGACCCGAACACGACGGGTACGACGTCCATGCGCACCTCGTCGACCAGACCCGCGGCAAGCACCTGGCCACCGACGTCGCCGGCGGCGACCTCGACGATGCGGTCACCCGCCAGCTCCTGTGCCGTGGTCACGGCTGCCTCGACGCCGTCGACGAAGTGAAACGGCGCGTCGGGGTCCCAGCCCTCGGGCGCCGGCCGGTGCGTCACGACGACCACGTGGTCGATCCCGCTCGGAGGTTTCCCGTCCCAGCCGTCCGTCAGGTCGAAGACGTGACGGCCGACGACTGTCACCCCGATCTGGTCCCAGTACGGCCGGGTGTAGTCGTAGGACGTCTGCGACACCTTCACCTCGCCGCTCTCATCCAACGGGACGTCACCGCCGGACAGCCAGTCGAACAGCGGTCCGGGCTGGTCGTTGTCGTCCGCGACGAAACCGTCCACCGACACCGAGCTGTACATGACCACCGTGCCCACAGGGCTCTCCTCTGCTTTTGGGGCCCCCAAATTAGCGTGTCGTGAGCGGTGTACCGGGTCGGCGTGAGCCCGGTGAACGCCCGGACCTCGTGGCCCCTCGTGGCCCCTGCCCGACCACCGCCGCGCGACCACCGACCCGCCCGCGCCCGCACAGCGTCCGGCGCTACGTCAAATCCGGCCTCGTCGCCGTGCACCAGGCCGTGGTCATCGCAGCGATGGACCACCCTCGACAATGTCGGGCGCGTGTATCCCCTCGGCACCCGCGTGGTCCGTGGCGTCCGGCGAAGCGGTCGGTGGGGTCTGCGCGGAACCCGCCATCGACGGCAGGCCCGCGATAACGATGGCAACAAGGCCGAGGACGACAGGGGTACCGACAGCGATGGCAACTCCGACGCCGGCCCCGGTGATGATCTCGGTATCGGGAAATGCGCGGAAGGTCGTATCGTCAGGAGTATCGGCCAGGTTGATCAGTCCGACGAGGGTGACGGCGGCGCTAATGCAGCTGCCGGTACCGAGGTTGATGTTTGTGCCTGGGTAGGCGCGAAAGAGGGCCAGGGTGCAGGCGGATCCGCCGCAGACACCGGTCACGACTCCGGTGACCACCGTGCCGACTCCCAGATAGTGGGCTCCAGTTCCGATGAGAGTGCCCAGCGCGGCACCTGCGATCAACGCGCAGAGAAGGGCTGCGGGGCGCGGACGGGCAAAGGCGTCACGGGCAGCGTTGGCGCCGTACTCGGTGAGCCGGTACCTCTCCTGTGGTGCTCGCGCGTTGTCGGTCGTTTCGCCCGTCTGCGGGGAGCGCACCAGCCAGCCGGCAGCGTCGAGCTGGGCCAGGATCGGGTAGGCCGTCCTGGGTGGAAGCCCGGATCGTCGGACAAGGTCCGGGCCTTCGAAGTCGGTGAGGGGAGCCCGCCGCATCGGCCGGACAATCATCGCGGTAGCCACAGTGATTCGCAGATCTGTCTGTTCGCGTTCCTGCACCGGACGACGGTACTGAGCGCCCACGTCGCCGCACTGCGAGAGGTCATCGCCGGGGGGCACGCCGATGTGGATCGCCGCACCACTCGTCGGGACGCTGCGGATCCGCTGCGGAACCGGCTCCGTGAGCTGCGGGCCGCGCGGCGTTGGAGCCAGGCGGACCTGGCCGACCGCCTCGACGTGTCCATCCAGACGGTCGACGCCATCGAGACGGGCCGCCTCGACCCGGGTCTGCTCCTGGCATTCAGGATCGCCGCCGCGTTCGGGGGTCGGATCGAGGACCTGTTCTTCCCCGCCGACGGCGCCGGTGCCGAGGCCTGATCGTCCGGGCCATCCCACGGCATCGCGTCTCGGACCCCGGTGTGCCGGGGTCCGTTTTCGGGGGCCCGGGCGGTCGCGTCCATGGCGGGGCCGCCGATCGGGCCGCCGCCGAGTTGGTCAGGCGGCGATGGTGTCTCACCGCCCACCCCTTCGACCACGGTTACGTTTCATCGTTACGTAGCAAAAACACGAAACGAAGAAACGTAACAGTTCCTGCGAGTGCGCTCCGTGCCCGCCACTCCCCCGATTTTTAACGCCCGAGAAGGGAGGCTTATCGGGCGTCAGACCTGCGAGGGCGCCTGGGGGAGCACGCCGTCCGCGGACGGGCGCGCGGGGGCGAACGTATCCGTTTCGCTTTCACAGTGATATGTATCGAAACGATACGGAACTGGTGGGTGGTGTGCGCCGCGCGCAAGGCGGGCGGACCCCGGCCGGTCAGCGCAGGTGCACCGTGCCGACGGCGGCTACGTCGGCGACGGCGACGCGGCTACTGTCGGGGCGGACTCGCACGGGGAACGTGGAGGCGGCATTGACTGAGCAGGCAGTGGCCCGGAACGAGATCGGCAGAGCGGGCCGAGGAACCTCACCGCGACGCGGCCGGTCAGCCAGGACAACGCGAGCGCCCGGCTGACCGCCACCCCGCGCAGGGAGGCCTCGACCACGACGTAGGCGCGGCAGCCGAACAGCGCCCGCCCGTCTGCGCGGCCGAGCAGGCGCGCCAGCGCATCCCAGATCGGGCGACCGCCGGCGTTCTCGAAGTAGCGGGCCGGCACACCCTGCCCGTCCAACCAGGCCGCGAGTTGTCTGGCCTGGGTCGTCTTGCCCGACCCATCCACCCCGAGCAGAACGATGATCGGCCGGCGTCGCACCCGACAAGCGTAGATGTCTGACCGTCACAGGGTCCGTGGTGACGTTCCGCGTTGTGGGTCGGGACCGTCTCCCCGACGGGGAAGTACGTCAGCCGGGTGTCGTTGTTCGACCGGAACTCCACCACCCCGAGCGATGCTCTTCTACGCCGGTCTGGGCGCTGAAAAGGCGTCCCGGCTGTGGATGAGGAACTCGCGTACCGCGGGGTTGGGTGTGTTCTTCCAGATCAGGGCGAGCAGGGCGGTGAGCCGGTCCTGGTAGGCGGCGGCCATCGAGGTGCTGAGGATCCCGATGGCGAGCCCGCGTGTGGCCAGGTCGGCGATCGCGTCGGCGGCGCTGGCCTGCAGTGTGATTCTCGGTGTCACGCCGTGTGCCGCGCAGGCCTGGTCGAAGACGGTGCGCAGGCCCGTGCCCGGTGGCATGCAGGCGATCGGGTGGGCGGCGAGGTCGGCCAGGGTGACGTACCGCTGCCGGGTGAGGGCATGGCCGGGGGGACGGCGGCCACGAGCTGGTCGCAAGTGATCGTCAGCGCCTCCAGCCCGTCGGGGGTGGAGGCACATCCGACGAGGGCCAGGGCGATGGTGCAGCCGGTGACCATTCCGACGGTGAGCCGCCCACGCAGGAGGCCGGTCACCGCGTCGACGGCCTGCTGGAGGGTCGCGGCGGCGGCGAGTGCGGCGCGGGCGGGGTAGAGCGGTCGAACAGGTCGGTGCCGAGCTCGCGTTCGAGCTGGCGGATCTGGGCGTTGACCCCGGACTGGCTGATGTGTACCCGTTCGGCCGCCCGGGTGAAGGTCCGCTCCTCGGCGACCGCGACGAAGTACTCCATCTGATCGGGGTGGCGGGCAGAGTGGGAAGCCGCCGAACACGACCGCTGGAAGGATCCCCGTGCCGGACTACGAGCAGTACGAGAAGGCCATGCGTCCCGAGGACATCACCCGCCTGTTCGTCGAACGGTCCAACGCCGGTGACGCGACCGGGGTCGCTGCGCTCTACGAACCCGACGCGGTGCTGGCCTACCCGCCGGGCACCCAGACGGCGGGCCGGGAGGCCATCCGCGCGCTGTGGGAGAAGGTGCTGGTGGACCGTCCTCGTTTCAGGCCGGAGCCGCCGCTGCCGACCCTGGTCAGCGGCGATATCGCCCTCACCTCGACCCCGCCGGCCGACGGGACCGGAGCTCGGGCCCAGGTCGCCCGCCGCCAATCCGACGGAAGCTGGCTGAGACTGCTTGACCAGCCCGAGTTCGCCCGCCCCGGACCCGACGGGCCGGCTCGGTAACGGTCGTATCAGTACGGTCGTCCGCGTGGAACAACATCAGCAGGCGAAGCCGCGGATAACCCTGACTACCACGATGGTTCTCCGGCCGATGCTGCGCGATCCTCTCGCGACCCATGACCTGGCCGACCTCGTCAGGAAGTCCGGGCTCCCAACCGGCGCGGCCCAGTCGGTCCTGGGCCGGCTGGACGCTGCCGGCTGGCTGTCGAGATCCCAGCAGGGGGACGCGGCAGCGCTGGACGAGCGCGAACGACCGGCGCGGTCAGTGGTCCGGTTCACCGCCCAGGGGGCCGCCGCCGCCCGCGAGGCCCTTGCCCGACCACGCCCCGCTGTCCTCGTCGTCGCGTGCGCGGTCGGTGCCGTGGCCGGGGTCCTTCTCGGCGTCGGAGCCCACGGTCTCGGCGTCGGAGCTGTCCCGACCGGGATCGTCGCCGGTGTCTGCGCAGGTGCGGTCGGTGCGGTACGCATGACCTACGCCTACCCCGGCACTTCTGCCACTCTCGCCGGCGGCGCCTGTGTCGGCGCGGCCACCGGCATCAACGCAGGGATCAACGTCCTGCGCTCACCCGCCGAGTTGACGGCCGACGCCTTCGTCGACGCCGGATTCATCGCCGGTCCCCTCGCCGGAGTCGGCACCGCCATCGTCACCATGCTGGTCGTCCTCGCCGCCGCCGTCCTCATCGACATCCGCTCGATGACAGCGCCACGACGCGGACCGGACGGGAACCCACCCGTGCCGCGGACCCACCCAGCCGGCTCCGCGAGCACCGAGGGCTTCGACGATGCCGGGCAGGCCGACAGGCCGGACATCCTCGCAAGTGGACCATCACCGCACTGACACACCCGCGGTGACCTGCCGCCCGTTGCCGGCCACCGCTGATCACCTGGGCGGCATCGGCACGACGATCACGGTTTTCTCCTCGTCGTCGAACGCGAGACTCGCGCAGGGACGTCCCGCGGCCCAGGTCTGGTCATGCCCGCTGTCGTCGATCCGCCATGTCCCCAGACCGTGGGAATCCAGTTCCTGCCGGACCAGGGCGACGACAACGGGGCGGGATCGGCAGGCAGCGGCGGCCACCGCCTCCACCGCGTCCTCCTTGAACGCGGCAAGGCGGGCCGCACCCTCGGATACCCCCGCGAACGGTCGTAGCCCCAGTTCCTGGCAGGCGCTGTCCGAGGGGAAAACAGCGACCGATCCTCTCGACGTGACGCAGACCCCGATCGTCGACGGATCCCCGGTCCCGGTCCGCCGCCATATCTCGTGGCAGGCCCCCGCCGGATCAGCCACCTCGGCTGAGCCGAGGACGTCCACATCACCATCCAGGCTCACCGTCGAGTAGCACGCGACGGTCGTCGCGTCCGTCGCGTGCCCGCCGGGGAGCAGCCCCCACCCCGCGGCCGCCAGCGAACCAGCGACGACCACCGCACCCGGAACCACGATCCAGCGCCGTCGCCACCAGGGTTTCCCGGCGGATCGAACAGAGGCGGCGATGTGCCGTTCGAGCAGCAGTTGTCGCTGGGCCAGCCGGTCGGCCGGGATCGATCGACCCGGGGGAATCGGTGGAAGATCGAGATCGGACATGTCACCTCACTTCCCGGGCGCGGTCCACCCGCGCAGTGGGAGCAGGCCCGCCTGTGCTTGCGGCCGCAGCCACGGCCGAAGGCCGCCGGGCAGCGAGCCGCGCACGCGCACGCGCCAGCCTCGAACGCACCGTCCCCACGGGAACACCCAACGCCATGGACGCCTCGGCGTACGTCAGGCCCTCCACCGCCACCATCATGATCACTTCCAGCTCGTTGCGTTTCAGTGATCTGAGTCCACCCAGCACCTCGGTCATCTGACGCTCGTCGTCGAGCCGCCCGGCAATCTCGTCGGAATGATCAGGTTCCGTTTCGGGTGGCGGAAGCCGGCGCACCGCCGCGTCGTATCGGCGAGCTGCCCGGCGCTGGTTACGCATCACGTTCGTCGCCACGCCCAGCAGCCACGGTCGCAGCGACCCCGACACGACGACCGCGTCGGCCCGACGCCGCCACGCCTCCAGGAAGACCACGGACGACGCGTCCTCCGCGGCGCTCCACGAACCGAGCCGATGGAAGCAGTACGAATAGACAGCGGTGGAGTGCCTGCGGAACAGGCAGCCGAACGCCGCTCCCCCGTCCCCCGCCGCGACCCGAGCCAAAAGGTCATCATCGGAGTCGGTGTCGGCGTCGGACTCACTCGACATCGGCTGACCCCATACCTCGTAATGTCCACCCGGGCCTGCCGGGTTCCCCCAACGGCAGCGGAACCTGGGGCTGAGGCATCTTCCGACGGGGCTCGCGGAGTCGGCCGGGCTGGTCCGCGGCCCACCCTCTCGCACCCGACCATCATCAACCAGCCGGAACCCCTTGGCTATCCGATCAAGAAACGGAAGCGGCGGTCGCCGATCTGGCGGCGCGGGCGCAGGACCAGCTTCCGGCGAGCGCGGTCGACGCGGCGAGCATCGTCCACGCCGTCTACAGCGCGTCCTGGGGTGAGGTGCTGTTCTTCGGCGGGACGGTGACCGATGCCGACAGCCTGCTGACCACGTTCCGCGTCGGCGCGGAACGTAACGGCACCACGGTGACGGACATCGACCCCGGTCCGGGCGGAGGCCGGGCCGCCCGCTCCCCGCGCGCCTCGGACCCGCCGCATGCGTCCCGACCTCGCCGCGTTCGTGCACGCACGGCCCACCGCGACCCCTCGCCCGACCAGCTGACGTCATCCGGCCATACGGGGTCGCCGTAGCATCCGCTGCTACGGCGACCCCTGCTGGCCGGGCGCACCGCACCCGAACTGCAGGCCAGGTCCCGCCGCCAGCACCTGGCCAGCCTCGGGCACTACATCCGCCTCTGCGAAGAAACCTCCGCCCGCGTCACCGCCGAACACGGCCCCGCCGCTCGCCGCCGCCCCCGCTGACTCAGGCGACGGAGTAGGTGATCGTGGCGGTGTAGGTGCCGGACGTCAGCGTCGTCGGGGTGGTGACGACGAGGGTGGGGTTCCAGGTGGCGGCGGTGGCCCCGGTCTGGGCGGTGACCGTGACGCCGACCGGGGCGCTGCCCAGGCTGGCGGTGGCCGGTGCGCTTAATGCCAGCGTCCCGGTCGCGGGAGTGACGGCCGTCAGGCCACCGCCGCTCGTGTTGACCTTGCCCACTACTGCCCTGGTCACGTTCACCGTCGCCGATGCGGTGGCCAGGGTCCCGGCTGCCGCGTAGACCCCACCCGCGGTCGTGGAGGCGCCGGTCCCGGTGGTCGTGATGGAGGCGGTGTTGTTCCGGTCACTGATGATCGACAGTCCGGCGAAGGCGCCGGATGCCGGCGCGGTCACGGTGACCTTGGCGCCGGTCTGGGCGGTGTAGGAGGCGCCCGCGATCGCCACGGCGCAGCCGACCGGGTAGGTCGCGCATGCGAGGTAGAACGTCACCCCGCTGCCGGTCAGCACGGTGCCGGACCCGGTGACGGACACCGCGTAGTGATCACATAGGTGCCGGGGTTGAGCGTCAGACGCGCGCCGCCGCTGACCGTGATGCTGCCGTACACCCCCGGGCTGATCGTCCGGCTGCCCCCGGTGAGGGTCACGTTCGTGAACGGCGGCACCGGGGTGGCCGGGCAGGCTGTCGAGGCCGGGCAGGCCGACAACGCCGCGAACGGGTCGAGGGCCGCCGGCTGCGTCGTCGGGGTCGGGCTGTAGGAGCCGTTGCCCACGGTGGCGAACCCGGCCGGTGCCGCCGGGCCGCTGATCGTGCCGCTCGCGCTGACCGCCCCTGAGCCGACAACCCTCGCCGCTCGGCGTTGGTCGAGTTCACCAGGATGGCGCCGCTGACCTGCAGTGTGCCCGGGTGCACATACAGCGCGTCCTGCGTGGTGGCGTCCAGGACGCACAGCAACGCCGTGCACGGCGACGCCGCGGCCGCCCGGTCCGGGGCAACGACGGTCCCGCCGGCCATGGTGGCAGCCAGCAGCACCACCGCCCATACCAGCCGCATCCGGCACCGCACCCCGACCGGCCGCGCCGCCACGATCACCCAACCGACCTGCATGTTACGTAACGTTACAAGAACTGGCCCATCGCATCACGTAGCGTGGCGGTGGAAGGTGCGACGGATACGTGGATCCGGTCCTGCTCGACGGTGCGCACATCGCCAGAGCAGGAGAATCATGCCGTGACCCCCCTGCACGCCTTCCCCCTGGAGCCCACCCCGATCCACGTGTCCGACGACGTCCTCGAGGACCTGCGCACCCGTCTCACCCTGACCCGCCCGCCGCTGGACGAGGGCAACGAGGACTGGTCCTACGGTGTCCCGGCCAGCTATCTGCGTGAGCTCGTCGTCTACTGGCGGGACGGCTACGACTGGCGCAGGGCCGAGGCCGCGATCAACGCCTACGAGCACTACCAGGTAAGCGTCGCCGGTGTCCCCGTGCACTTCCTGCGCAGACCCGGCCGCGGCCCCCGCCCGATCCCGCTGATCCTCACCCACGGCTGGCCGTGGACGTTCTGGCACTGGTCGAAGGTGATCGACCCGCTCGCCGACCCGGCCGCGTTCGGCGGTGACCCCGCCGACGCGTTCGACGTCCTCGTGCCGTCCCTGCCCGGCTTCGGTTTCCCCGGCCCGCTCACCGGCTTCCCCGACGTCAACTTCTGGAAGGTCGCCGACCTCTGGCACACCCTGATGACCGGCACCCTCGGCTACGAGAAGTACGCCGCGGGGGGCTGCGACATCGGCGGGATCGTCACCAGCCAGCTCGGCCACAAGTACGCCGGCTCGCTGTACGGCATCCACATCGGCTCCGGGCTGCCCCTCGACTTCTTCACCGGCCCCCGCGCCTGGGACTTCGCCCGCAACCGGCCTCTCACCGACGACCAGCCCGCCGACGTCCGCGCCCGCATCGTCGAACTGGACCGCCGCTCGGCGTCCCACCTCGCCGTGCACATGCTCGACGGCGCGACCCTGGCCCACGGGCTCGCCGACTCACCCGCCGGCCTGCTCGCCTGGCTGCTGGAACGCCTGGAACGCCTGGAACGCCTGGAGCGACAACGGCGACGACGTCGAGTCCGTCTTCAGCCGGGACGACCTGCTCACCCACGCCACGATCTACTGGGTGAACAACTCCATCGCCACCGCGATGCGGTACTACGCGAACGCCAACCGCTACCCGTGGACCCCCGCCCACGACCGCACCCCGGTCGTGCAGGCCCCGGTCGGCCTCACCTTCGTCACCTACGAGAACCCACCCGGCATCCACACCGCCCACGAGCGGATCCGGGCGTTCACGACCGGCCCGCAGGGCGACTGGTTCCACCACGTCAACGTCAACGCCCACGACCGCGGCGGCCACTTCATCCCCTGGGAGAACCCCGACGCCTGGGTCAGCGACCTGCGCCGCACCTTCCACGGCCGCAGGCCCTGAGCGACCCCCGCGGTCGTCTCGGCCCCCGATCCTCCGGGTAGCTCGGTTCCGGTCTCCTCGGCCACCTCGCGGCGGGCGCCCTCCCGCGGAGTCCCGCCTTCTTCCAGACGCCCGCGGCGTCCCCCGTACGGGTCGAGTCTGGCCGCGGACGCCTCGAACGGATGGTGCGATGGCAGGGCTGCACCGGCGTGACCTCGGCCGGGTGTTCGACGAGGTGCCGGACCTCTACGACCGGGTCCGGCCGACCTACCCCGACGCGCTGTTCGCGGACCTCGCCGCCGTCACCGGCCTGAACGCACGGTCGCTGGTGCTGGAAGTCGGCTGCGGTACCGGGCAGGCGACACGGTCACTGGCAGCGTTCGGATGCCCGGTGACCGCGGTCGAGGCAGGCCCGGCGATGGCGGCGCTTGCCCGCCGACGCCTCGCCGCCTTCGGCAACGTCGACGTCGAGACGTCGACGTTCGAGGAGTGGAACGACCGCGGACGACGCTTCGACAGTGTCGTGGCCGCGTCGGCGTGGCACTGGGTGGACCCGTCGACGGGCTGGCACCGGGCCCACGACCTGCTCCGTCCCGGGGGGTGGCTGGCGCTGGTCGACAACGTGGTCGTGCGCCGTCCGGGTGAGCCGGAGGTGTACGCCGAGACCACGGATCTGCATGAACGGTTCTCCCCCGGGAACGCCGCCTGGAGTCACCCGCCGTTCGAGGCCGAGGTGCGTCTTGGGGACCAGGGCTGGGGCGCGGTCGACGCTCCTCCCGGTCTGTTCGGGTGGCCGGTCGTGCGCGGGTATCCGACCGTTCAGTGGTTCGACGGCGGCGGCTTCGCCGATCTTCTGCGCTCGACGTCGCCCTACCGCAGGCTCGATCACCACGTCCGTGAGCCTCTGCTCGACGCCGTCGCGGAGCGGATCCGGACGCGGATGGGTGATCGGGTCGCACGCCGGTACCTGAGCGTCCTGCGCGTCGCACAGCGCGCCGGGTGAATCCAGGGGCGGGGGCCCGGAGCCACCCCGGCGAGCTGTACGGCATTCCCCGTCACTCCACGGGAATCGACTGCGCATGATGGAAGATGTTCGCCGGATCCCAGCGGCGCTTCACGGCAACGAGGTTCCGTTCGTTGGCGCGGAAGTTGTGGAGAAAGTAGAGCCACAGCGCGTCATCGACATCGCCCCTGTCGTGTGTGCCGAGAACGCTGTCCGGGTAGTTGTAGTATGCGCCTGCGACCGTTCCGTTCGGATCCTTCGCCGGGTCGGGAGTCCCGCCGTACTCGGCGTAGACCTCTCGGTAGAACTCGTTGATCCACCCCAGATGGGCGTCGGCCTGGGCGCGGTAGGGGGGCTGGTCTCCTTCGCCAGGACGCGAGGCGTTGAGCCAGTAGGTCTGGTACTGCAGCTTCATGATCGCGTCGCGTTGGGGAACTGCCGTCGCGCCGGAAGCAACCCGATTGATGGCTCCCCCGTAACTGTCGACCTGCAGGAGACTCTGGCTCATATCCGACGCGGGGACACCTGGTGGGGTCGTGTTGAGCCAGCGGTGGATCGCGGCAACCTGATGCGGCGGGAAGGCCTTGTTCATGTATGCGGACTTGTACTTGCCGAACTGGTTGGGCCCCGAACCGTTCAGCGTCTGCAGCGCTTCGAGGTAGGTGACGTGTTGCACGCTTTCATTGCCGGTGAGGGCCGTCGTCCAACCTGGGTGGCCGCCGAGCGGGTTTCGCAACGGCGTATGGTCAACGATCGCCCCGAAGCGCGTTCGCGCTTCTGTGTACCGTCGCTCGACCTCGGTCCGGTGGTCGAGGTGGGTGGTCCCTTCGGGGGACACGGCCTGGACGATCATGCCGAGCTGCCCGGACGACACATGCGTGAGCTTCAGCAGGCTGAACTCGGTCTCGGGCATGTCACTCACGAACTCTGCGTAGCAGGCAAGCAGGTCCGCGAAGGAAGCTGTGTCGATCGATGACCAGTCCCAGGAGAGGGTGTAGATCGAAGCGAGTTCCGGGGCCTCGGGCAGCTCATCGAAGTAGTAGCGCAGGATGACACCGAAATTGCCGCATCCGGCCCCCCGCAGGGCCCAGAAGAGATCTCGTTCGTCAGGCGAGGCGCTCGTCGCCGACACGTGGTGCAGCTCAGCGCTGTTCGACGACGCGTTCCAGGTCACGATGTCGACCGCGCTGAGGTGGTCGACGACCAGACCGTGCAGTCGCGACAGGAGTCCGTATCCACCGCCGGTGATGTGCCCCCCGGCGCCGACCGAGTAGCAGCTTCCCCCGGGAAGCGTCCTGTTGAAACCGTTCAGCAGGACTCGGTAAACGGACCAGTTCTCGCAGCCTGCCTCGACGAAAAAAGCGGCCCGTCGTTCGTCCCAGCCGGCACGGTTCATCGAGGACATGTCGATGAGGGCCTTGGTCGCGTCGTTGTAGATGAAGTTCTCGTAGCAGTGGCGCCCGGACACGACCTTGACGTCGCGCCCGTGGCGGGAGATGGCCTCGCCGACGTGTGTGACCGCCTCGGCATCGTTCTTGGGGACATAAACTGCTTCGAGTTGCGAGGCGAACCAGCGCCGGTCGAAGCCCTGCCGGTCACTGAGAACGACGGGACGTGAACCGATGTCCGCAGACGGGGTGGACATGTGCGGGGCTCCATGGTCGAGAAAGGGCGGTGTGTGGTCGGGAAGCGGTGCCGCGAGGGCTTCAGTAGCCGCGCTGGAGAAAACTCGCCTGGGCCTGGCTGTCGTATTCGATCGCCCCGACCTCCCAGTAGTTCTGCCAGTAGTTGGGCGTCTGGTTGCGTTGGACCATGTGATAGGTCCATTGAGCGGTCAGCAGCCAGAGGACCAGGTTCCCGGAAAGCCCGCTGATCGGACAGACCGGCTCGTCGAAGCCCGGGATGTCGAGGACGCCCGCACCGTCGTGGCTGTGTGTGTTGATGGCGACATCCACGTGGTCGCGGAGAGAGCTGGCACCTCCGTTCCCCTCGAAGGGGCCGAAGGCGACGACCATCGCGCCGATCTGCTTGGCGTACTGAGCGACCTGGATCTCGTCGCTGTTGTCGGGGCTGATCGCGCCGATGAGCACGATGTCGTTGGCCTTGAGCTGCGTCTTGTACAGGTCGTAGGGCTGCATGATCATGCTGCCGGCGGCCGTCTCGTAGGCCTCGTTGACAAACATGTTCCGAGTGCCTTCGTAGGGCGTTCCGGCCTGTGGATGTCCATACACGAGAAGGCGCGGGTGATCTGCGGCCTCCGCGAAGAGCAGGATGCGGTCGGCCCAGGCACCCGCCACGCGATCGATCACCTCGAACTCGTGCTCGCGGATCCTTTCGAAGCTCCTCAGGGCATGGTCGAGGTATTCACGGGCCGCGCCGGCACCGTCATCGGATCCCTCGGTGCTGATCTGCTTGCACAAGGCGGCGGTGCAGGCCCAGTAGACCAGGAACTGCGAGAGACCGCTCGAAGATATGATCTTGAACTCGGGAATTGCTGGAGTCGAGATGACGCCGCAGCTCCACGTGCAGCCGCTGTCGAGCACACGGTCGCAGACCTGCTCGAGTGAGGTGCTCATCTTGACCGGCAGGAGAGCCCCGACAGGGGTCTTGTAGAAGCGGACATAACTGCAGGTGATGCCGACGGTGTACGCGCCGCGGGCACGTGCCTCGTCCGGGCCGACATCGGGAATGGTTCCTTTGTCGGGGTTGATGAGCGATGCGCCGTTCGTGAGCAGGAAGTCGCCCGGCTTCATCTGGCTGTAGTCCGCCGAGATGTTCCGGTCGGCACGCTGTGGCAGCACCGAGGGCTGCCCGGGAATGCCGGGGCTGGCCGCGAACATGGCAAAGTGTCCCACCAGGACGTGCGAGAAGATCCGGCCGCCGGAGGCCTGACACTCGTAGGCGACCTTCATCGCCTCACAGATTCCAGTGATCTGGGTGTCTCGAATGTGTCGACCGATGCCCTCGATCTCCGCGCAAAAGAGCTCCATGTAGGGCGGGCCGGCGAGAGGGGGTCCAACGGAAGAGTCGTTCATACGTGTTTCCTTCCAGCTTGCACGGATGGGGTCACCTGGCGGGTACATATTCGGTGATCGCGTGGGTGGAAACGCTGAAAGGTCGACCATGCGATGATTGTCGAGTTGATACTCCGGTCGGCGAATAAGGCGAAAGCGCATTCGCTGCGTTGACGACGCCGGACATTGAAGCTTGTTGCGCATTCGGTTCTAAATCAAGAGTCTCACGTCGCGCCGTGGGTGCAAGACGGGGCCGGGGCTACGGCCGGGCCCGGCCGCACCACCCCGACAAGCTGCCGTATGGGGGGCGGCGCGATCGCTGGCGGAAACCTCGCACGTCACACTACGTCCATGGCCGATCAGTTCCATTTCGACCCGGCGACCTACCGGGACATGGTCATCGCCGAGGTCCCCTCCTACGCGACGCTCCAGGACGAGGTGGCGCGGGCGACCGCGGGGGTGGACGTCACCCGCCTGCTCGACCTGGGGGCGGGCACCGGGGAGACCACCCGCCGGGTTCTCTCCCGCCATCCCCACGCCGAGGCGGTGGCCCTCGACGAGAGCCCCGCGATGCTCCGCCACGCCATGGCGGGCCTGCCGGCACTGCAGACGCGGGTGGGACGGCTCCAGGACCCGCTGCCCGCCGGGCCGTTCGACCTGGTCGTGTCCGCGCTCGCGGTCCATCACCTCGAGGGCCCCGGCAAGGCCGACCTGTTCGTCCGGATCGCGGCTGTTCTGCGGCCGGGAGGGCGTCTGGTCCTCGGCGATGTGATCGTCCCCGCCGACCCGCGGGATGCCGTCACCCCCGTCCATGCCGAGCATGACCGGCCCAGCAGGCTGGAGGAGCAGGTCGGATGGCTGCGCGACGCGGGTCTGCGTCCCACGGTCGCCTGGCAGCACCGTGACCTGGTGGTCATCGCCGCCGACAGCATCCCTCAGCCGGGGACGGGATCCAGGTCGGCATCGTCAAAGGGTGGATAGCTTTCGCTGCCTGTCTGCTCGGCCGCATCAATGTAGGTGGCAAGGGCGTCGCGGGACTGGGCGAGCCGGTCCAGCTGGTCGTTCAGGTGCGCCAGCCGTGCGCGCATCGCGGCCAGCAGTTCGGGGCATCCGGGCAGTTCCGGGGTTTCGCCGACCGCGCAGGGCAGCAGGTACGCGATGTCTCCTCGGAGAACAGGCCGGCGCCCAGCAGGTGCCGGATCTGCGTCACCCGCAGCACGGCGGACTCGTCGTACTCGCGGTAACCGTTCGCGCGGCGGTCCGCCTCCAGCAGGCCCCGGGTCTCGTAGTAGCGCAGCTGATGGGCGTGGACGCCCGTCCGGCGACTCAGTTCCCCGATCCGCATCGAACATCTCCCTTGACCTTCACACCGGTCTCAACGTTGACGATGCTGCCATGAACGACACCACCGATACTCCTGCATCCGTCACCGTCCTCGGACTCGGGCTGATGGGCCGGGCGCTCGCCGGCGCGTTCCTGAAAGCCGGGCATCCCACAACCGTGTGGAACCGTACGACGTCCAGGGCCGACCAGCTGGTCGCCGACGGGGCGCGGCTCGCGCCGACAATCGGCGACGCGCTCACGGCAGGTTCCGTCGTGGTCCTCTGCGTCACCGACTACCAGGTCGTGCACACGCTGCTCGGCGCGCACGACGTCGACCTGGCCGGCACGACGGTGGTCAACCTGACGTCGGGGAGCTCGGCCCAGGCCCGGGACACCGCCCGCGGGGCCGAGCAGCGCGGCGCCCACTACCTGGACGGCGCGATCATGGCCGTTCCGCCGGCGATCGGGACCGCCGAGGCGGTGATTCTGCTCAGCGGCCCGCAGGCGGAGTCCGAGGCCCACCGGTCGACACTCGGCGCGCTCGGCACCGTCACCTACCTCGGCGCCGACCCGGGGCTCGCGTCCCTGTACGACGTGGCCGGCCTGGCCATGATGTGGAGCGTTCTGAACGCCTGGCTTCAGGGCACGGCCATGCTCCGCACCGCCGGCGTCGACGCCGCGACGTATGCGCCGTTCGCGCAGCAGATCGCCACCGTGGTGGCCACCTGGCTGCCGGGATACGCCGAGCAGATCGACAGCGGCGCCTTCCCCGCCACCGTGTCGGCGCTGGAGACCGACGCGCGGGCGATGACACACCTGATCGAGGAGAGCGAGGCGGTGGGCGTCGACACCGCGCTACCCACACTGATCAAAACGATGGCCGACCGCTCGATCGCCGCCGGACACGGCGGGGAGCAGTACCCCGTGCTGATCGAGGAGTTCGGAAAACCCCGCAACGACTGACGACGGCAGAACGGCGGAGCGACGGCAGGCGAAAACCCCTTTCCGCCACTTTCAACATATAGCACGCCGGGGGTCTTGCCGCAAGACCCCCGGCGCACCGCAGAATCGCAGGCCGGGCGCCGAAACCCGCGCCCACCGAGAATCCACGCGCTCACAGCGAAGAGGATCCATGCCTGATGTGATCATTGTCGGTGGCGGGCCGACCGGGCTGATGCTGGCCAGCGAACTGCGGCTGCACGGCGTGCACACCGTCATCCTGGAAAGGGAGACGGAGCCGAACAGGCACGCCCGGGCGCTGGGACTACACGTCCGCAGCATCGAAATCATGGACCAGCGTGGCCTGCTCGACCGTTTCCTCGCACACGGGGTGAAACACCCCCTCGGTGGTTTCTTCGCCGGCATCACGAAACCGTTCACCGGGCACCTCGACACCGCACACCCATACATCCTCGGCATTCCGCAGCATCGCACCGAACAGCTGCTTGCCGCCCGGGCCACCGAACTCGGCACCGAGATCCGCCGCGGCCACACCCTCGTCGGCCTCGACCAGGACGACCAGCAGGTACACGCCCGGCTCGCGGACGGCACCCGCCTGCACGCCCGGTACCTCGTCGGCGCCGACGGGGGGCGCAGCACCGTCCGCGCCGCCGCCGGTGTCGCGTTCCCCGGCGAACCCGCCGGCGTCGAATGGCTCCTCGGTGAGGTGGAGGTGACCGCCGCCCCGGACACGCTCGCCGCCGCGGCCACCGACCCCGCCGTCGCCACCGCCGGGCTGCGGTTCGGCCCCGCACCGCACACCGACGGCGTGTACCGCTTCGTCGCCCGCGCCGACGGCGTCACCGACGGGCGCCGTGCGGCGCCGCCGACACTGGCGGAGTTCCGGGCCCGGCTACGCACCCTGGCCGGCACCGACTTCGGCGCGCACACCCCCCGCTGGCTCACCCGGTTCGGGGACGCCACCCGCCAGGCCGAGCACTACCGCACCGGCCGGGTCCTGCTCGCCGGCGACGCCGCGCACATCCACCCGCCGATGGGCGGGCAGGGCCTCAACCTCGGCATTCAGGACGCGTTCAACCTCGGCTGGAAACTCGCCGCCGACGTCGCCGGCCGGGCCCCCGACGGGCTGCTCGACAGCTACCACACCGAACGCCACCCGGTCGCCGCCGACGTCCTGGACAACACCCGCGCCCAGAGCCTGCTGCTGTCCCCCGAACCGGGCCCGCGGTCCGTACGCCGGCTGCTGTCACAGCTGATGGACATCGAGGAGGTGAACCGGTACCTGATCGAGAAGATCACCGCGCTCGGAGTCCGCTACGACCACAACGGCGACGGCGACGGCGTGGCGCGGGGCCTGCGTGGCCGGCGGATCCGCGACCTCACGCTGAAGGACCACGGTCGGCTGTACCCGCTGATGCACGGTGGCCGCGGACTGCTGCTCGACCAGACCGGCGGGTTGACGGTGGCTGGCTGGTCCGACCGGGTCGACCATGTCGTCGACGTCGTCGTCGGCGACGGGCTGGACGCCCCCGCCGTCCTGCTGCGTCCCGACGGCCACGTGGCGTGGGCCGGTGACGATCAGCAGGACCTGGCCGGCGACCTGCACCGCTGGTTCGGCGCGCCCACCTGACCTCCCGCCTGACACCCCACCGGCCTGCCGCGAGCCGCCGCGACGGCCACCGGGTACCGGGTGCGCCTCAGGGGGACCGGTCGGTGAGGAAGGCACAGGCCGGCGGGGGGTTCGCGCACAGCAGCGCCCACGCGGCCAGCGTCGCCGCGTCGCGGATGACACCACCGGCGAGCATGCCCGCCCAGTCCCGGTGGCTGAACCGCCGGGCGACGAGGTCCTGCTCCTCGTCCGACGGCGCCGGCGCACCCACCCTCAGCTCGGTGGCCACGAACACCTGACAGCCCTGGTTCGCGTAGCCGTACGCGGTGAACAGCCGGCCCAGCGGGTGGAGGAGACCGGCCCGAAGCCCGGTCTCCTCCACCAGTTCCGCCCGGGCCAGCGCGGCGGGGTCGACGTCAGGATCGTCATCCCAGGAGCCCTGCGGGAACTCCCAGTACCGGCCCCCGACCGGATACCGGTACTGCTCCACCAGCCAGACACCCTCGGCATCCACCGGTACCACCAGGGCGAAGTCAGGCTTCTCCACCACACCGAAGACACCCTCGGACCCGTCGGGCCGCACGATCACATCCTCCCGCACCGTCATCCACCGGTTGGTGTACGCGACCCGGCTGGAACGGGTGGTGATCGGAAGGCCGCCGGCCATGGAACCTCGCCTCATCTCGCCGCCGTCGCTGTCTTGCTGTCTCGCTGTCTTGCTGTCTCGCTGTCTCGCTGTCTTGCTGTCTCGCTGTCGGGGTGTCGTCAGCATGGTGTCAGCCCGACATCCCCACGGTCATGCCCGGTGCGGCGGGCGACGGGTCACGCCGCGGCGCCGTTCACCCACGGGACGGCGCCGCAGACCAGTCAGCGCCAGCGCCGGCGCCGGCGGCACGTGTCCGGGGGGACGGGCCGTCCCTGGCTGTCACCGGCGGGGCGGGCATGGTGGAGACGTGGACAGAACCGAACTGGGCGACTTCCTGCGCCACTGCCGCGCCCGCCTCACCCCCGCGGACGTCGGACTGTCACCCAGCGCCCGCCGACGCACCCCGGGACTGCGCCGCGAGGAGGTGGCGCAGCTGGCCGCCATGTCCACCGACCACTACACCCGGCTCGAGCAGGCCCGCGGCTCCCGCCCGTCCCGGCAGATGCTCGCCGCCGTCGCCCGCGCGCTGCGCCTCACCGGCGACGAACGCGACCACCTTTTCTACTACACCGCCCGTCCGGGCAGCACCTCCCACGAACGGCTGGAGCTGCTGCGGGTCGTCGGCCTGCAGGACCTGACCCGGGGCGGACCCCGCGAACCCCGCGGACCCCGTGGCTGACCCCGTGGTGTGCCCGCCCGCGCCAGGGCCCGGCCCGCGGGGCCTGGCGCCGCAGCTGCCGTCACCGGTGGTCGAGATCGACGACGACCGGCTGGCCGCCCGCGGCGTGCGACTCCTCCTCAAACGGGACGACCTGATTCACACCGACGTCCCGGGGAACAAGTGGCGCAAGCTCGCGCTCAACCTGACCGCGGCCGTCGACCAGGGCCATCACACGCTGCTCACGTTCGGCGGAGCGTACTCGAACCATGTGGCCGCGACCGCCGCCGCGGGCTGGCATCACGGGCTGGCGACGGTCGGGGTGATCCGCGGGGAGGAACACCGCCCCCTCAACCCCGTCCTCGCCGCCGCGGCGGCACGCGGCATGCGGCTTATCTACCTGGACCGCACCCGCTACCGGGACCGGGACGACCCGGCGCTGCACGCCGAGCTGCACGACCGGTTCGGCCGCTTCTACCTGCTCCCCGAAGGCGGCAGCAACCCACTGGCGGTCCACGGCTGCGCCCGGCTGGCCACCGAGCTCCTCACCCAGGTCCCGACAGTGGACGTGGTCTGCGTACCGGTCGGGACCGGCGGCACCCTGGCCGGTCTCGCCGCGGGCCTCGCAGGCCTCGGGGACCCCGCCGCCGGGCACCCCATCCACCCGGACGCCAGCCGGGATGCCAGCCGGCGGGCGGTGGGAGTCGCGGTGCTGCGCGGCGGGTTCCTGCCCGCGCAGGTCGCCGCCCTGCAGCAGGCCACGTTCACCGCGGCGACGGCGAACTGGACGGTCCTCGACGGCTTCCACAGCGGCGGCTACGCCCGCCGCGACCGGACCCTCGACCTGTTCATCGCCGACTTCGCGGCCCGGCACGGCCTGACCCTGGACTGGGTGTACGGCGCGAAGATGATGCGCGCCCTCTACGCCACGGCCGGGGACCAGCACCTCCCGGCCGGGTCGACGGTCGTCGCCGTCATCACCGGCCGCTGCGACGACGGCGACGACTCAGGACGGCGGTAGGAAGGGCGGGCGAGGGCGGCGACGGTGGACGTCGCCCCGGCCACCGGCAGCACTACGGTGCGTCCGGGCCGGACACCACAGGTTCCACGGACGCCACAGGGGGTCCGGGGGACGGGCGGGTGGCCGCGTAGAGCCGGCGGACGACATCCTCGATGTCGGGTTCCTCCACGGTGAAGTCGACGACGTCGGCGATACCGGTCACCGCGGCCAGGACCCGCGCGGCGGTCGTCGTCTCCGCGTCGAACGCCAGCCGCTGCCGCAGACCGTGCGCCTCGCTGCCCAGATGACGGGCGGCGGGGATCGCGGTCAGGTCCACGGTCGGGGCGGCGAGGTCGACGACAAGCACCCGGTCGGCACCCGCGGACCCGGCCAGGCCCGGCAGGTCACCGTCGTAGGCGAGGCGACCCTGGTCGATGACCAGCACCCGCTCACAGAGCCGTTCGATGTCCCCCATGTCATGGGTCGTCAGCAGCAGGGTCGTGCCATGCGCGGCCCGTTCGGCGATCAGGAACTCGCGCAGCCGCTGCTTGGACAGGACGTCCAGGCCGATCGTCGGCTCGTCGAGGATGATCAGCCGGGGGCGGTGCAGCAGCGCCGCGGCGATCTCGGCGCGCATCCGCTGCCCCAACGACAGCTGCCGCACCGGCGTCGCGAGGAACTCACCCATCTCCAGCTGCTCCACCAGCTCACCGGTGCGGGCCCGGCCGGCGGCCGCGGGCAGCGCGTGGATCGCCGCGAGAATCCGAAAGGAGTCACGGACCGGCAGGTCCCACCACAGCTGGGACCGCTGCCCGAACACCACCCCGATCTGCCGCGCCAGACGCCGCCGGTCCTTCACCGGCCGCAACCCGCAGGTGTGCACCGTGCCACTGGTCGGCACCAGGATCCCGGCGAGCATCTTGATCGTGGTCGACTTCCCGGCGCCGTTCGCACCGATGTAACCGACCGCCTCACCGGCCCCGATCCGCACGGTGAGACCGTCGACGGCGGTCAGCCGCCGCCGGCGCATCCCGTCACGCACGCCGAACTGCCGGGTCAACCCGACCATGTCAATGATCGCCGGCGGGTCAGCGCCGCCCGTGCCGTCGTCCGTGCCGTCCGTCGCCGGTTCGGAGCCCCCGGCGCCTGCACGGGTGCTTCCTCCCATACTTCCCACGGGTCAGCCACCGCCTCCCTGGTAGTGCCGCACACCCCACCGCCAGCACAGCAGCGCCATCGCCCACGTCCACCCGGCGGCAAGCGGGCCGCACCAGCCCAACCAGCTCGGCAGCCACCCCGGCCCGGGCAGGCCGAGCAGCGCCAGCGTCGGCAGATAGCCGGTGAACGCCATCGGGAAGAAGAACCCGAACAGCACGACCAGCGGCCGTGACCACACCGACGCCGGCTGCGTCGCGGCATACCGGCCGCCGTACACGAACGCGTTCGTCATCTCCCGGCCGTCGAGGAGGAAGAACTGCAGCCCCCCGGCCCAGACGAACATCGCCGCGAACATCGCGCACCCGCTGAGCAGCGCCGTCACCAGCAGCAGCACCGAACCCGGCCCCCACGGCACGTCACAGACGACCACGCCGGCACTCAGCGCGGCGACACCGACCGCCGCCCGGGCCAGCCGGCGCAGACTCAGCTCACTGGTGACCAGCTGCGCCAACAGCGGCTGCGGCCGCAGGTAGAACACGTCGAACGTGCCGGCCCGCAGATAGGTCGGCAGCCGGTCGCAGTGCCCGAACACCAGATCCGCGAGGGAGAACGCCAGGTCCGCCAGGCCGAACACCAGCAACATCTGCCGGAACTCCAACCCACCCAGCCCCGACGTGGCATGAAAGATCACCCACACCTCGGCGAGTTCGACCACGGCGGACAGCAGCGAGCTGAGCAGATCCAGGGCGAAGTTCGTCCGGTAGGACGTCTGGGAGCGGGCCCGCGACGCCAACACCGCCCGGTACGGCCGCAGCCGCTCCCGCACGGTCACCGACCCCCGGCCACCCCGGCCACCCCGGTCGACACCTCCGGCGCCCCGCACATCCACCGCACCCGCATCCACACCCGCAGCGGTGACCATGGCCGTGGTCACCGTGGTCGCCGTGGTCGCCGGTTCAACCACCCTGGATCTCCAGGCGGCGCCGGCCGGCCCGGGTCAACAGCGCACCGAGCCCCCCGACCCCGACCAGCCAGCCGACCTGCACCGCGACCAGCCCGACCGCACCGGCGGCGTCCACCTGCCCGGCGAGCATGTCCACCGGGTACATCAGCATCGACGGGAACGGGGTGGCCTGCGCCAGCAACTCCAACCAGCCCGGGAACAACCCGATCGGCACGAACAACCCGGCGAGGAACCCGGAGACCACCATGTAGACCAGCTGCACCCCGCGGGTCTCCACCAGCCAGAACCCCACCGCCGCCACCAGATACACCGTCGCCGCCGAGATCACCACCGCCAGCAGCAGCCCCACCACCGCCAGCACCCACACCGCCACCGACCCCGGCCAGGTCATGTCGACGACGACCGTGCCGATCAGCAGCTGCGGGATCCCCCGCGGCACGAACGCGAACAGCGCCTGCCCCACCTCGGTGGTGATCGTCGCGGCCTGCACGTCCAACGGGCGCAGGAAGTCGACGGTGACCTGCCCGTCCTTGATCCGCTCCGCGATGTCGCTGCCGCCCCAGAAGTTCACCGAGCCGAGCATCGCCTGCGACAGCCAGATGTAGGTGCCCATCTGCCCCTGGTCGTACCCGCCGACCTCACCACCGGCCGCGCGCACCGCCGCGAACAGCACCGCCACCTTCAACAACCCGAACGTCACGTTCGCGACCAGCCCACTGAGCGCCGCGAGCCGGTACGTCGCCTGCCGGCGGAACCCCGCCGCCAGCAACAGCCCGTACACCCGAACCGTCGCACCCATAAGAACATCAACAATACGGGTGCCCGGCTGCCCCCCGTCCGGACATCGCCGACAGGCGAGGGGTGAGGGGTGAGGGGTGAGGAAGGCGAGGGGAGTGTCAGCCGTCCGCGCCGGGACCGGCGAGCGCGAGAGCACGGGTGACCAGATGCCGCATGAGCACCGGGTCACCGCCGCGGTACCGGCCCAGGAACGCGGCCGCGGGCAGCTCCACCCGCCCCGCCGACTCGTACCCACCCTCCCACGGGGCCAGCCGGACAACCCGACCGACATAGATCACCATGTAGGTGAGATCGTCCCCGCCGAAGTAGTCGGATTCGATCACCTCGACCAGGGTCAGCGGCCCAAGGCGCGCCCGGACCTCCTCCCACACCTCCCGCCGCGCCGTCTGCTCCGCGGTCCGCTCGCCGCGCTGCACATGGCCACCCGGGATGTCGACCCCGCGAGGCAGGTCGGCGAGGAGCAGCAGCCCCGCCGCGGTCACCGTGACCACCGACGCGCTGGTCACCGCCGCGAACGGCGGCTCGAAGCCCGCCCCCCGGCAGCGCAGCGTGACCACCCCAGCCCGCACTGCCATATAACCCCCTCACCCTACCCCCCCCACCTCACCTTTACACCTCCGCTGTGCCCCCCC
>NZ_JBFLUG010000092.1:0-31765 GCF_041008525.1 Parafrankia sp. FMc2
CAGCCACGCATGTCACGGAGGGGACGGATCTACGGACACTGATCCGGGGCTACGTCTTCGTCATCAACCGAACCTCCAACCGACGCAGCCCACTCATACACGTGCGACCTCGATGTCGCACTCTCACCCGACTCTGACACAGAGGGAAGCGGGTGTGGATCTCTGCGACCAGCGTGCACCGCGTCTGGCGGGCCTTTGGTCTCAAGCCCTGGCTGGTCGAGGACTTCAAGGTGTCCACCGACCGTTTCTGATCCGCCACGGCACCGTCGACCTGTTCGCCGCGTTGAACACCGCCACCGGCAAGGTCCTCAGTGCGGTCTGCGCCCAGCACACCGCCAGGGACTTCATCGGCTTCCTCGCCGAGATCGACCGTCAGGTCGAGCCGGATCTGGCGATCCACCTGATCTGCGACAACCTCTCCGTGCACAAGGCACCGGCGGTGCGCAGGTGGCTGGTGGAGCACCCCCGGTTCGCCCTGCACTTCACCCCCACCTACTCGTCCTGGCTCAACCAGGTGGAGCGATGGTTCGCCGCGCTGCAACGCCGGTGCCTGGACCGGGGAGTCTTCTGCTCCGTCGACGACCTGACCCACGCACTCGAAAAATGGATCAGTCACTGGAACGAGAACGCCAGGCCCTTCACATGGACCAGGGCCGCCGACCAGATCATCGACGCGATCGGACACTACTGCGCGCGAATCTCCGGACCGGGACACGAGGAGCTCAACCGCACTTGAGGTTAACAAGTCGCCCGGCGCTCAGGACCGCGCCAGCGGTCGCGAGGTCGTGAGGCTGCGGGGCTGCGGGGACTTCGGCACCGGCGCGCGGCCGATGCCGTTGGCAGGGCACTCATACTCTAGTTGTGTTCTAATATTGTCTGACGTAGGTTGACCTCGACTTTGGTGTGGACGAAAGGCGGCCTCGATGATCCGTCCTGTTCCGATCTTCCTGCCCGATCCGGCTCCTCGTGATCGGACCTACCCGGTCGTCTCGGTGGACGATCACCTGCACGAGCCCCCGGACACGTTCGAGGGCCGCATGCCCAAGGAGCTCCAGGACAGGGCGCCCAGACGGCACGAGGACTCAGACGGCACCCAGTGGTGGTCCTATGAGGGCAACCTTTTAGTCGGCAGCGGTCTGGAGGACGTCGTCGGGCGGGACCCCACGACGTGGACCCGGGCGCCAGTCCGGGATGACGAGATGCGCCGGGGCTCGTGGGACATCAACGCGCGGGTCGCCGACATGGACCTCGACGGCGTCTACGCGCACACGTGCTTCCCATCCGGCGCTTTCGGCTTTGCCGGCCGTGTGTTCGCGCAGAGCAAGGACCAGGAACTCGGGCTGGCCACCATGAGGGCCTACAACGACTGGCATCTTGAGTACCTGGCGGGAACGCACCCAGGCCGGATCATTCCGATGCAGTTGATCTGGATGATGGATCCGGAGATCGCCGTGAAGGAAATTCGCCGGAACGCCGAGCGCGGCTTCAACGCGGCGACCCTGCCGGACCTGCCCCCGCATCTTGGCCTACCTCGCATCGGCGACCCATACTGGTACCCCGTACTTGAGGCACTGGAAGAGACACAGACGGTGGCCTGTGTCCATCTGGGCGCCGCGGGCTGGGTGCTCGACCCGCTGCCGAACCGTCCGCGCTCGCACGATCCGCAGCTGGACTACACACTCGCGGCGCTGTTCCCGGCATCGTCGATGGTGACGGGCATCGAATGGACGTTCTCCGGTGTGCCGAGCAGGTTCCCGGATCTCAAGATCGCGCTGTCCGAAGGGGGCATCGGATGGGTACCGATGGCCGTCGACCGGCTCGACTACATGATGGACCACTCCGGTGCCTCGCTGACCTCGTGGTGGAAATCCGACCTGACGCCGAGCGAGACACTGCTCCGGCACTTCTACTTCTGCATGATCGACAATCCGTCCAATCTCGGTGCCTACACCATGATTGGCAGTGACCGCATCATGGTCGAGACCGACTATCCGCACTCGGACTCCACCTGGCCCGACACGCAGAAGCTGCTGGAGAACCGCTTCCACGACATTCCAGTCGAGGACGCCTTGAACATGACCTACCGGACGGCCGAAAAGGTCTTCTGTCACCCGGTGCCCGATTCCTGGCTCTCGACCACGGCGGTCCATGGCGGAGCGGCCGTGCTTTCTGCGACGGATGAGGTGGCGAGCCGATGAGCGATTACGATCTGGTCGTCAGGTCGGGCACTGTCGTGGATGGGAGCGGCGGCGAGCCGTTCCTCGGTGATGTCGCCGTCCGCGACGGTCTCGTGGTCGAGGTCGGCACGGTGGCGGGCCGCGGTACCCGGGAGATCGACGCCGAGGGGGCGGTCGTCGCCCCGGGGTTCGTCGACATCCACACGCATTACGACGGCCAGGCGGTGTGGGACAGTACCCTGCAGCCGTCCTCGTGGCACGGCGTCACCACGGTCGTCGGCGGAAACTGCGGCGTGGGCTTCGCGCCGGTGCGGCCGAAGGACCACGAGCAGCTCATCGAGCTGATGGAAGGCGTCGAGGACATCCCGGGCACGGCCCTGCACGAGGGTCTGCGGTGGGGCTGGACGTCGTTCGGGGAGTACCTGGACGTCCTCTCCCAGCGCCCGCGCGATCTCGACTTCGCCACCCAGGTCCCGCACGCGCCGCTGCGTATCTACGCGATGGGAAAGCGTGCCGTCGCCCGGGAGCAGGCGACCCAGGAAGAGATCGCTCAGATGGCCGCGCTGGCCAAGGAGTCGATCGAAGCCGGGGCGCTCGGGTTCACGACCTCACGGACGCTCGCGCACAAGACAAAGGCGGGCGAGGTCACGCCGGCGTACGGCAGCGCGGACGAGGAACTCATCGAGATCGCTCGCGCGGTCGGCGAAACAGGCACGGGCGTGCTCCAGCTGATCACCGACTTCCCGGACGTCGCCGAGGAATTCGCGCTGATGCGCACGATGGCGAGCGTGTCCGGACGGCCGCTCTCGGTCTCGCTGCTGCAGATCCGTGAGACGCCGGAGCGGTATCGGGAGATCCTCGACGCGATCACGGCGGCCAACGCCGACGGCCTTCAGATCAAGGCGCAGGTGGGGGTCCGCGGCATGGGCCTGGTCCTCGGTCTTCAATGCACTCTCCATCCGTTCACGACGAATGTGGTGTGGCGCTCTATCTCGCACCTGTCGGTGGCCGAGCAGGCCGCTCGGATGCGGGACCCGGAAATGCGCATGGCAATACTCGACGCGCAGACGGACGAGAAGGACCTGCGTATCCCAGGCGCCGTGCGCACCGATCGCTACGACGCGATGCACGAACTCGAGGAGTTCCCGAACTACGAGCCGAGCCGAGAACTGTCAATCCTCTCCCAGGCGCGGAAGGAGGGCCGCACGCCCGAGGAGGTCGTCTATGACGTCCTGATCAGGGATGAGGGGCGCGGCATGATCTACCAGCCGTTCTCCAACTACGCGTACGGCAATCTGGACGCCGTCCGAGAGATGCTGACGCACCCGTACACGCTGCCAGGCCTGGGTGATGGCGGTGCGCACGTGGGCTCGATCTGCGACAGCAGCTTCCCCAGCACGCTGTTGCAGCACTGGGTGGGGCAGCGCCCGAATGGCCGGCTCGATCTGTCGTACGTCGTGAAGCGCCAGTCCCGCGACACCGCTCGGGCCATCGGGCTGCTGGACCGTGGCGAGCTCAGGCCCGGATTCAAGGCCGACCTGAACGTCATCGACCTGGACCGGATGCGCATTCACCGCCCGGAGGCGGTCTACGACCTGCCGGGTGGGGGCCGTCGGCTGCTGCAGCGGGTGGATGGCTACCGCCACACGGTCGTCAGCGGTGTCGAGACCTACCACGACGGTGAGCCGACCGGCGCCCTGCCCGGCCGGGTCGTCCGCGGAACCCAGCCGGCGCCGGGGCGGTCAGATGCCGGAGTTTGATCTCGTCATCAGGTCCGGAAACGTCGTCGACGGGACCGGAAAGCCGGCGCGGGTAGCTGACGTGGCCGTGCGGGACGGCATTGTGGTCGACGTCGGCCGCGTCGAGGGGCGTGGTGCCCGGGAAATCGACGCGGCCGGTGCCGTCGTCGCGCCGGGTTTCGTGGACATCCACACCCATTACGACGGCCAGGCGGTATGGGACGGCCGGATGCAGCCGTCGTCCTGGCACGGAGTGACCACGGTCGTGATGGGCAACTGCGGCGTTGGCTTCGCTCCTGTCAGACCCGGGAACCGGCAGCCGCTCATCGAGCTGATGGAGGGCGTCGAGGACATTCCAGGGACAGCTCTGTACGAGGGCCTGAGCTGGGAATGGGAGACGTTCGAGGAGTACCTCACCGCTCTCGAACGTCGGCCGCGCGACCTGGACATCGCGGCACAGGTGCCGCACGCGGCTCTGCGTTTCGAGGCGATGGGGAAACGCGCGGCCGCCATGGAGGCGGCGACCGCGGACGAGATCGTGACGATGGCGAGGCTCGCCGCAGAGGCGATCCGGTTCGGCGCGCTCGGCTTCACCACATCGCGCTCGATCAATCACAAGTCCGTGGGCGGCACGCTGACGCCGGTCTACGGCTCGCAGAGTGACGAGCTCACCGCCATCGCGTCCGCGGTCGGGCAGACCGGGACGGGCGTCCTGCAGCTGATCACGGATTTCGACGATGTGGACGAGGACTTCGCGTTGATGCGGCGGATGGTCGAGGCTTCGGGGCGTCCACTGACGGTCTCGCTGGTGCAGTTCGGTGGCCGGCCGCGGCTGTACAGCACCGTGTTGGAGCAGCTCGCCAGGGCGAACGAGGACGGTTATCCGATCAAGGCTCAGGTGGCCGCCCGGAGCATGGGGATGCTGCTGGGCCTTCAGTGCACCCTGCATCCATTCGTGGCCAACCCTGTATGGAGGTCGCTCGCGCACCTTCCGGTAGCGGAGCAGGCCGCGCGTATGGCGGATCCGGAGCTGAAGGCCGAGATACTCCGGGCACAGACGGACGAGAAGATCCCTAATGTGCCCGGCGGTCTGCGCATCCACCGCTACGAGATCATGTACGAGTTCGACAGCATTCCGAACTACGAACCCGCACCTCAGGATTCGATCGCCGTGCGCGCCGCTCGCGAGGGACGGACGCCCGAGGACCTCTCCTACGAAATACTGATCAAGGATGGTGGCCGGAGCCTGATGTCCCAGCCGTTCACCAACTACGCGGACGGCAATCTCGACGCCGTACACGAGATGTTGGTGCACGACCACACACTCCCGGGGCTCAGCGACGGCGGCGCACACGTGGCGTCCATGTGCGACGGCAGCTTTCCCACGACGCTGCTACAGCTCTGGACGCGCGACCGGGCCCACGACCGGCTCGATCTCCCGTTCGTAATTCGCAGGCAATGCCGCGAGACCGCCGTCGCGGTCGGCCTTGAGGACCGCGGCCTGCTGGCGCCCGGCTACAAGGCCGACATCAACATCATCGACATGGAGAACGTGCGCCTGCTTAACCCGACGGTGCACTACGACCTGCCCGCAGGAGGGCGCCGACTCCTACAACGAGCGGAGGGCTACCTGCACACATTCGTAAGCGGCATGGAAACCTACACAAACGGCGAGGAAACCGCCAACTTACCCGGCCGCCTGGTCCGAGGACCCCAGAAGCGGCAACCAGCCACCTGACGCTCGCCGCGCTACGCTCGCCGCGCAGACGACGTCGACTCAGGCGAGCAGCGTCCTCAGCGTCTCGGCGTCGATACCCGCTTGGCGCAGAACTGAGGCGAGTGTTCCCGTCGCAAGCTCTCGATGTAGCGGAACGATCGGCCAGAGACTCCTGGACGGTGGCGCCCTGGCTGGTCACCTCGACCTCCAGGGCCCGCGCCACATACCACTCACCCTCATGCGTAACGACAGCTGTCAGCCGTGCCGCGCGCTCCATGGCAATCGGCGTAGCCACGTCATCCGCGCGTCGCGAAGCACTCAATGCACGCCGCTTCTCCGCCACATGATCAGATGGACTCGCAGGCGACGATACGGACGACGTGGGGCCGTCAGAGCGCGTCGGGCGCGAGAGACCACGGATCAGCCGCGCATCGTGGGTTCGTCGCGCACCTCGCAGGCGCGCTAGGGGAGCATGTCGTGGATTTCTCGTTCTGCTATTGATCGGGCTTCGGATGCGTCTAGCGCTAGTCCGCCGGTCTTGAGTACTCGGCTTACTCCGCGCCTCGCGTCGTCGTAGTAGCGGGCCTCTATTACGTCGAACTCCAGGTTCTTGACGTAGATCCGGAGGCGGTCGCGCAGGGCGCCGTCGGTGTGCGCCGTCTCGACCACGTCGGGCAGCAGGCTGGTCGAGACCAGCAGGGCGTGCGCGACCTTCCGGGCGCGTTCGTCCCGCAGGCCCAGCATGATCTCCTGCTGGGATGAGCGAATGATGTGGTCCTTCCACCAGTCGAAGTCACGCTCGGAGTCGATCGCGCTCAGCTCGATGTTCTGCTGCAGCAGGGTGCGCGTGAGCCCCTCGACGGAAAGCCGCACATAGCGGCGCCGGTCGTTCCCGGACAGCGAGTTCGCGTACGCGCGGAGTCCGCGGCGGGCGTCGTTGGTCGAGAAGCAGTAGCGCCGGATGCCATGGATCTCGGGGTCGAGCAGGCCGGACTCGTAGTTGAGGATGCGGAAGGGGTTGGACCCGCTGTCCAGCTGGGACGGCCACGTGTCGATCGCGGCCTCAGGGGAGAAGGCCCACGGCTCCGGGGGACGCTCGGCGCCGGCCATCAGGTCCCGCAGGATGGGCGCGCCGTACAGGCGCTGGGGGAGCAGCGGCCCCGGGCCACGGGAGTAGCCGATGCTCACCCCGGTGGCCTGCGCCTTTCGCAGGAAGCGATTGTGGTCGAGGTAGGTCAGCGACGCCGTGAAGCGGGTGAGCGCGGAGGGGCGCAGCTCGCTCAGGTGGAACACCGCGTCCAGGAGCCGTTCGACCCAGTCCTCGTTCCAGACCTCGCGCGCCGCCGAACGCACTGCACGGCCGACATCGGCGTTCTTACCGGCGTACAGAGCGCCAATGGTGGCGGTGCCGAACAGGGCGAGCAGGGCTACAGCAGGGGAGTCGAAGCCGGCGTTTCCCTGGGCCGAGTGGATCAGAAGGCCGAGTGAGTTGACCAGGCCGCCGAACGGGGTGCTGGTGTCGACGGTGATCGAGGGCTCCAGCTCGGAGAGCAGCCGCAGCCCCTCGGGGGTGAACTCGCCCTGCTGGTCGCCCAGCCCCATCGACGCCATGACGAACTCGCCCAGCACCCGGATCTGCTCGGGGCTGTGGCTGTCGTAGCTGTCGTCATCCAGAGCGCGCCGGACCTCGCGGGCGATGGCGGCGGTGGAGCCGTGCTCGATGTGCAGGAGGAAGTCCAGCAGCTCGCGGCGGCGGCTGCTGGAGAACGGCACGTCCCTCGAGCGGCGGTTGGCGGCGATGGTGATCTCCGCCAGCGAGACCTTCGGGCCGTACCGACTGCTGGAACCGGCACCAGTGCCGGCGTACGAGCGCACGACGCCGTTGCGCACCCACTGGTTGACCGCCTGCCGGCTCACGCCGACCGCGCGCGATGCCTCGGCCTGGGTGACCAGGTCGAGCGGCACCTCCTCAGAGACGGTCTTGGTGCGCAGCCGCTCGGCGGCGCGCTCCAGGGCGCGCACCAGCTCCGGGACCGGCACCGCGCCGCTCTCGCCGAGCGCGAGGGCGAGCCGCTCGAGGGCGATCGAGATCGACTCGCCACCAGACATGTGCATAGACCACGATCCTATTTGGCGTCCTGCGAGGCCCGGCGTTCCTGATCGTCTTCCGGGTCACGCTTCCAGGTCACGCTCTCGCCGGGCATCCACACCGGGACCGGCTCGCGCTCGCGCCGAGGCGCAGGGCACGCGAACGCCCGTGGTACCCGACGTCCCGCCGCGGCGCGTTCTCGTCCGCTCCGAGCACCTGGTCGGCGGCGTCGGCCGCTGAACGGTTCTAATTGTCCTTGTAATAGTGTTACTGCTCTGGAACGATGATACCGCCTGCGCTGACCAGGGACGGGAGAGGTATGACCGGGCGGATTCAGGACCGGCTCGACATCGAGAAGGCGATGCGTCACTACGCCGTCGGCCTCGACGAGCGCAGGTTCGAGGAGTGGGATCTCGCGTTCACGTCCGACGGGATCATCGACTTCACCCCGATGGGCGGGAAGCGCGAGACCCGCGACCAGATGCGCGACCGGCTCAGCAGGCCTGACCCGGCCTGGCTGTTCGCCCAGCATCCGCTCTACAACACGATTGTCACGATCGATGGCGACTCCGCCACGGCGTTCTCCCACTTCCAGATGGAGACCGGGCGCCGCGGCGAGAAGGACGGCCAGATCGTGCGGGTCTCCGGCGGCGGCTCCTACGAGGACACCCTGGCCCGTACCCCCGACGGATGGCGGATCACCGAACGCCGCGTGTACCTGAAGTGGAAGCAGACCTACACAGTCACAGACGAGGTTCCTCGCGGCTGACGGCTACCGACCGCTGAAGCCGGCCACCGACGGGCTAAGAGCGGTTTCTCAGCGAGGCTGAAGAGTCGCTGTCGCGGTTGCCGGGGAGGTGGTCGACCTGCAGGTGGATGAGGGTCCCTTCGATGATCGGGAGGTCGCCGGGGTGGTTGATCCAGCAGGTGCGGTGGGTGAGCCGGGGATGTAGCCGGTTCCAGCTGGTCGCGGTGGCGGTGCCGTAGCGGCTGGTGTTGGTGGTCGTGGTGTGCTGCGGTTCGGGCCAGGTCGCGGGCCTGTCGAGGGCGAACTCGGGGCCGTGCTTGGGTGGACGGCCGTTGGTACCTGGCTGTCTCGGCGGTGTGGGGAGCGGGCTGACATCGACGGCCAGCACGAGTCGTCCGTCGGCGGCCGCGGGCAGCGGAAGGTCCGCGAGCGCACGTCGCAGCCGGGCGATCTCTAACCGGCCGCTGTTCAGCCCGTCGTACAAGGCTCCATGGCCGCGACGGTGCTCCGGGGCCAGCGTCAGGTCGACCAGCGTCCGGACCGGGCCGTCGGTGCACAGCACCGCCTCCGCCGTTTCGAACAGCGCGTCCGCTCGGCGGGTCAGGCAGTCGTAGAACTCCTGCCGGAAGCGACACAGCCGTCCCAGAGCTTCGACGCGTCCTGGTTCGTCCTGCACACTGCCCATCACGACCTTCGGTTCGATCACGGCTTCTTTGGCGAGAGCACGATCTTCCGACGGTCGTCCCACGTCACGAGGACACGCCGACCCGCCTCACAACACCAGCAGGTATCGCACAGCGTGACACCCGGCGGTTAAACGACAAGCTGAAACACCGCACTTCGCGTGCCCCGCGACGCGCCGGTGGCGCACGGTGCGCGCGGCGCACGGTGCGGCCTTACGCTCCTGCGTCCTGAAGGATCAGGGAGGCGGCATGCCAGGCCAGCGCTTGGGTCGGGGCGGACGTGTTGCCTGAGGGCTGGCGCGGGAAGACGGACGCATCCACCACCCGTAGCCCGGTCGTTCCACGTACGCGCAGCCGCTCGTCTACCACGTCGTCGGCGTTGGGTCCGATCGCGCAGCTGCCGAGCGGGTGGTAGCCCGACGCGCCCTGGAACAACCCGACACGCTCGAAGTCCGCCTCGGTCCGGGCATCGGCGCCCGGGATCCGCTCACCCGCGACGAGGTCGGCGACCGGCCCGGAGCCGAACAGCTCGCGCACCCGCGGCCCGACCTTGGACAGGATCCGCCGATCCTCCTCGGTGTCGAGGAAGTTCGGCGCGATGGCGACGCGGTCCCCGAGATCCGGCCCGGTGATGTGGATGTGGCCCCGGCTCGTGGGCCGCAGCGGGTAGGCGGCCAGCATCATCCCGGGCTCGTCGTCGACCGCGAGCTTGTCGTTGTGCATCGTCTTCCCCTTCATCGAGATGGGGTTGAAGAAGCCACACGTGTCGGGCCGGTCGGAGCTCTCGTCCGCCCGGAAGTAGACCAGACAGGTCGCCGAACCCTGGGCGATAAGACCATCCCGCCGAACCAGGTACTTCGCGCCCTGGTACATCCGCTTGGCCGAGCTGTTGACCAGCGGGTTGAAGCCGGCGGCGGCACCGGGCCTGAGCTTGTACATGAACCGCAGCCCGCGGTGCTCGTTGAGCTTCTCGCCGACGTTCGGGCTCTCGACCACCAGCGAGACCCCCGCCTTCGCCAGCACGTCCGCGCGGCCGACACCGGAGCGCTCCAGCAGGATCGGGGTGTCGAGCGAGCCGCCGCAGACCAGCACCTCGCGGCGCGCGCGGATCTCGACCTGCTCACCGCGGCGCCGGGCGAGGACGCCGACCGCGTGGCTGCCGTCGAAGAGGATCCGGCCGACCTCGGTGTTCGTCATCAGCGTCACGTGGTCGCGCCGCAGGGCCGGGCGCAGGAACGCCCCGGCCGCGGTCACCCGGGTGCCGCGCCTGGTCGAGAACTGGGTGTAGCCGGTGCGCTCCTCATCCGAACCGTTGATGTCGAGCACCCGCTTCACGCCGGCCGCCGAGCAGGACTCCATGAACGCCTCGGAGACCGGCTCCGCGGGAGTGGTGATCTCGACGCTGACCGGGCCGTTGCCGCCGTGCAGGTCGGACGCGCCGAGCTGGAAGGACTCCAGCTTCTTGTAGGCGCCGAGGAAGGTGTCCCATCCCCAGCCGGGGTTGCCGTCGGAGACCAGCTGGTCGAAGTCGCAGGCCCAGCCGCGGTTCCAGACCAGGCCGTTGATGGTCGTCGAGCCGCCGACCACGCGGCCCCGCCACCAGGCGTCGGTGGCGCCGTCAGGGCCGAACGGGCCGGCGGTGAACTTCTTGGCGTACCGGGCGGAGTGCATGGTGAAGAAGAAACCCTTGGGCACCCTGTGAATGGGATGGCGGTCGTGACCGCCGGCCTCGATCACCAGGACGCTGGCCCGACTTCCGGCCGAGAGGCGCTCGGCGAGCACGGAGCCGCCGGCGCCGGAGCCGATGATGACGTAGTCGAACTCCACGGTGTTCTCCTTCGTGACCGGTGCTCGTGACAGGCGCGAGGGGCGCCAGCCCGCGATGGCGCCATGACCCCGGGAGCCGAGGCCCGAGGCCAAAGGTCGGCGCTAATGGGACTGCACCGGTTCCGTCTGTGATGGGGTTGGTGTCCGAGCCGCCAGCGGTCGAGCACTCTTGTGCGCAGGCCCGATGGTCGAGGTCTAGGCCGGGGCGAGCGTGTCGAGCGTCAGTGCGGCGACGCGCTCCAGGTGCTGGGTCGCGGTGCCGAGCGTCAACCCGTCGGTGCTGGCCCTCTTGAAGTAGAGGTGCGGCACGCCCTCCCAGGTGAACCCGAGCCCGCCGTGCATCTGGATGGCTCCCGTGCTGACAGCGTGGTAGGCCTCGCTCGCCACGGCCTTCGCCAGGCTGGCCGCGAGCTGGGGGTCGTCGGTGCCGTCCTGGAGCGCCCACGCGCCGTGGTACGCCGCCGAGCGAGCCGTCTCGACCGCGATCAGCATGTTCGCGCAGCGGTGCTTGACGGCCTGGAAGGCGCCGATCGGCTGGCCGAACTGCAGGCGGGTGCTGACGTGCGCGACGGTGATGTCGAGAATCCGCTGCGCGCCGCTGACCGACTCGGTCGCCAGAAGCACGGCGGCGACCTGGGCGGCCCGCTCGCACGCGGTCACGACCTCGGGCCCGCTGGCCAGCAGCCGGGCCGGCATCGCGTCGAATGTCACCGCGGCCTGGCGGCGGGTCAGGTCGAGAGTGGTCAGCGGCGTCCGGGTAAGCCCGGCCGCGTCGCCCGGCACGGCGAACAGCGCGAGGCCGGGGCCGGGGCCAGCCGACGGGCCGACCGTCGCGACGACCAGGAGCGTGTCCGCGCTGGCGCCGTCCGGTACCTGCGCGACCTCCCCGGACAACAGCCAGCGCTCGCCATCCCGCTCAGCCTGGATGGTGATCGCTGCGCCTTCGAGGCCGCCGTCGGAGAGCGGCGCTACCAGCGTGGCCACCTTCTCGCCCGAGCACAGCGGCGGCAGAAGCTCCCGCTTGGCGTCCTCGTCGGTGAGAGTGGCCAGTGCGGGCATGGCGAGGGCCAGGGTGCCCAGCACCGGCCCGCACACCAGAGCCGCGCCGAGCTCGTCGATGACGACCGCCTGGGCGACCAGCCCGACACCCTCGCCGCCGTACTCTTCAGACACCGCGAGGCCCAGCACGCCGAGTTCGCCGCCGAGGCGCCGCCAGAGCTCCGGGTCGTGCCCGAGCTCCGACTCCATCGTGGTTCGCACCACCGACTCGGGCGAGAACTCGGCGCAGAACGCGCGCACCATCCCCCGCAGCTCGGTGATCTCGTCGTCGAACTCGAACTCTCGCGTCATCGGGGGATGTCCTTCCACACGATGCCCTGGTCGGCGCGCGGCTCGCGGGGGAGCTTCAGCACCCGCTCACCGATGACGTTGCGCATGATCTCCGAGGTCCCGCCCTCCAGCGTGGTCGCCCGGGAGCGCAGGTACTTGCGCTGGATGGCGGCCGGGCCCGACTCGTCGTCGGGAGCGTCGAGCGAGTAGGTGTCGATGAGAGTGCCCTCCGGGCCGAGCAGCTCCAGGCAGAAGTCGTAGACGGCCTGTGACAGCTCGGAGTTGAGCAGCTTGACGATCGCGCTCTCCGCCCCCGGAACTCCCTTGCTGGCCGCCACACGGGCACGGTCCCCGGTCAGCCGCTGGGTCTCGGCACGGACCCACAGCCGCGTCAGCCGCTCCCGGAGCACCGGGGTGTGCCGCTCGGGATGCGCCACCCACAGCACGAGCGCGTCGGCGATCACGCCGCTGCCCCGGGCCGCGACCCGGTCGCCGAGCGAGGTGCGCTCGTCGCCGAGGGTGCTGTTGGCGACGATCCAGCCCTCGCCGACCTCGCCGAGACGCTGCGAGTCGGGGATGTGGACGTCGTCGAGGAACACCTCGTTGAACGCCGCGCGCCCGGTGATCTGGCGCAGTGGCCGGACATCCACGCCCGGGGTCCGCATGTCGAGGATGAAGTAGGTGAGGCCCTTGTGCTTGGGCACGTCGGGGTCGGTGCGGGCCAGCAGGACGGCCCACCGGGAGATGTGGGCGAGGCTGTTCCAGACCTTCTGGCCGTTGACGCGCCAGCCGTCGCCATCGCGGACCGCGCGGGTCGCCAGGCCTGCGAGGTCGGAGCCGGCGCCGGGCTCGCTGAACAGCTGGCACCACTTCTCCTCGCCGGTGGCCAGCGGGCGCAGCAGCCGGGCCGCGAGCTCGGGGTCGGTGTACCGGCGGATGGTGCCGGCCACGATGCCGTACCCGATGGTGTTGACGGTGCGGGGCTCGGGACCACCCGCCTCCCGCATGAGGCGGTTCGCCGTGGGCTGGAGCGCGCGGGGCGCGTCCAGGCCGCCGAGGCCGACCGGGAAGTGCACCCAGGTGAGCCCGGCGTCGTACCACGCGCCCATCAGCTCGGGCAGTGGCGTCGAGGCGGGCGGGTGCTCGGCCAGCACCCGGCGGGCGGTCTCCTCGACCAGCGCGGCGGCGGTCGCTGTGGGCGCGGTCATCGTGTCCCTTCGCGGCGGATGGCGCCGAGCCCTCGGCCTCGTGCGACATCCGCTTGCGACATCGTTGGATCAGGTCTGGACAGCACTTCAAACATAACTTAAACAAGATTTAGGATGCTGTCGAACCGGCCTCGCGGCCAGCGAGCACCGGGTCCGCGGTCGGTCGGCACGCGCTTCGGGCACCGGGCCCGGGCCCCGGGTCAGACGAGGAAGGCGTCGCCGATCCGCTCCCCGGGGGTGAACCGGACCGGGATCTCGGTCGGCCCCACCACCGACGGCGTCTGCGGGTGCTGGTGCCACACAACCGGGCCGGTCGGCCGCAGGTCGGGCATCCGCGTCACCAGCGCCGTGAACATCGCGACCAGCTCGGCCCGCGCCAGGTGCGACCCCAGGCAGAAGTGCCGGCCGACGCCGAAGGCGAGGTGCGGGTTGGGGTTGCGGTGGATGTCGAAGGTGTCGGGGTCGGAGAACACACTTGGATCACGGTTGGCCGCGCCGTAGTAGCTGACCAGCTTCGTGCCCTCGCTGACCGGGATGCCGTTGAACTCGGCGTCGCGTAGGGCGGTGCGGCGCTGGAAGACGATCGGCGGGTCGTAGCGCAGCATCTCCTCGACCGCCGCCGGCACCAGCGAGGGGTCGTCGACGAGCGCCTGGTGTGCCTCGGGATGCTGGAAGAGCCGGTTCATCCCGGTGGCCAGGACATTGCGCGAGGTGTCGCTGCCCGCGGAGACCAGGAGCTGGAAGTCGAGTTGGAACTGGTGCTCGTCGAAGGGGCGACCGAGCACCTCGGCCTGCGTGATCTTGGTGAGCATATCCTCCCGGGGCGCGTCGATCCGCTCCCGGTAGGCGTCGCTGGCCCAGGCGTAGAGGGTCTTCGCGGCCTCGGCGCCGATGCCGTACGACGGGTCGCTGCCGCGGGCGAGGACGGCGGCGGCGTCGAACATGGCGAGCGACTGCTCGCGGGGGAGCCCGATCAGGTCGGCCATCACGAAGCTGGCCATCCAGCCGGCGATGTCCTCGACGAAGTCGCAGCTGCCCTTCTCGATGACGCGGTCGATGATGTCGTTGACCAGCCCGTTGAGCACGTCGTGCTGCGAGCGGACCGTCATCGGGCTGAGCTCGGGGCTGAGCATCTTGCGGTGCGGGGTGTGGTGCGGCGGGTCGGAGAAGATCAGATGGTGGTGGTCCGCGTCGCCCTGCACGGCGGTGTCGCTGATCAGCGTCGTCGGCGCGTTGCCGAAGGTGTCCGAGGCGGTCTCCAGCGCCTTCACGTCGGCGTACCGGGTGAGCGCGTAGAAGCCCGGGCCGCCGTCGTGCTCGGCGTGCCAGTGGATCGGGTCGTTCTCCCGCAGGTACTTGTACAGCTCGTAGGGCTGCCCCTCCACGTAGTGGGCGGGGTCGAGCAGGTCGATCTCCATGCGGCACCTCGGATGCTTCTCGTCCGGCCGGCTGGCCAATTGTGATTCAAATCGTCTTGAACCCATCGTGGCTCACACTGCAAGTTGTGGTCAACATTAAGTGCGGCGGTCCGGGCATCCGTTGGCGCGGCCGGGGTCTCGCGCTTTGAGTCGTGCTGCACTAGTGTTATGAGCTAACTGCAACTGTGATTGACCATCACAGCGACGTGCCTGCCAGGAGGACCCCGGTGACCGCAGCTCCGCCCACCACACGTACCTACCGGACACTCAACCCGGCGACCGGTGAGGTACTGCGGGAGTACCCGTTCCTCACCGACGCCGAGCTGGAGGCGAAGCTGGCGCTGGCGCATCAGGCGTACCTGGCCTGGCGCGAGGTCCCGCTCGCGGAGCGCGTCGCGCTCTTCACCAAGGTGGCGGACCTGATCGAGGCCAGGCTGCCGGACCTCGCCCGGCAGGCGTCGCTGGAGATGGGGAAGATCCTTCCCTACTCGATCGGAGAGGGCCAGGGCGCGGTCAGCATGTTCCGCTACTACGCCGAGCACGGTGAGGCGCAGCTCGCCGACGAGGTGATCTCCTCGCCGGGGTTCTCCAAGCTCGTGCTTCGCCGCGAGCCGGTCGGTGTCGTGCTCGGCGTCGAACCGTGGAATGCGCCGCTCTACCAGGCGATGCGCGCGACGGCCCCCAACCTGATCCTCGGGAACACCGTGATCGTCAAGCCGGCCGAGATCTGCGCCGGCTCGACGCTCATGTACGACGAGATCTTCCGCGAGGCCGGCTTCCCCGACGGCTGCTACCAGACGATTCTCGCCTCAACGGACCAAGTCTCGAGCCTGATCGCCGACGACCGTGTGCGCGCCGTGACGCTCACCGGGTCCGACCGCGCGGGCTCGGCCGTCGGCGAGCAGGCCAGCCGGCACATCAAGCCGGTCGTGCTGGAGCTCGGCGGCTCGGACGCGTTCATCGTGCTCGACTCGGCGAACGTGGAGCTCGCCGCCGGCACCGCCGCGGCCTGCCGGCTGGTGCTGGGCGGCCAGGCGTGCGCGCTGCCGAAGCGGGTGATCGCGACTGAGGGCGTCGCGGACGAGCTCACCGAGCGGTACGTCGCGGTGTTCGCCTCGCAGGTCATCGGCGACCAGTTCGACGAGAAGTCGACGGTCGGGCCGATGTCCAGCCAGGCCGCCGTCGACCTTCTCCAGGAACAACTCGACGACGCGGTCGCCAAGGGCGCGACGGTGCTCCTCGAAGGCGGCAAGGTGGATGGCCCCGGCTTCTTCTTCAAGCCGGCCGTCATCACCGGCGTGACCCCCGAGATGCGGCTCTACCGCGAGGAGGCGTTCGGCCCGCTCGGAGTGATCTTCCGGGTGGCGGACACCGAGGCCGCGGTGAAGCTCGCGAACGACAACCCGTACGGGCTCGGCGGAGCCGTGTTCGGTGACGAGGAGGAGGCCCTGAAGGTGGCCGGCCGCATCGACACCGGCGGCGTGGGCGTGAACACTTTCCTCGGTTCGCCGACCGAGGCGCCGTTCGGCGGGACCAAGCGTTCGGGTGTGGGCCGCGAACTCGGCGGCCGCACCGGCATCGACATGTTCGCCAACCTCAAGACCTACGGCTTCCCCGCCTAGCACCAGAGAGGTACTGGCACCGGAAGGCTCTGGCGCCGGTCCCCGGACCAGGACCCATCCCACCTGCTCGTCCAGCCCGCGTGTCGCCGCCGGGCCGGCCTCTGCCGGACCGGCCGCGATGCACGAGTGGTGGCGGCACACGGCGGTGACGTCGCCACCGAGACTCGAGGAGCGCTCCGATCAACACTCGCCGCACCGTCTCGCCCCGGCGCACGTATACCAAGGCCGAACTCGACGCGATCGCGGAGAGCTACCGCACCTGGGGCAGATGGGGCCCGGACGACGAGGCGGGCGCGCTTAACAACATCACCCCGGGCAGGGTCGCCGCCGCCGCGACCCTGGCTCGGACCGGAAGGACCTTCTCACTCGCCATCCCCCTGGACCGCGATGGGCCGATGCCGTCGAGGACAGCGCGGGTTAACCCCCAGCATCTGATGTTCAAGCATGGCGGCGACCTGCTGGCCGACTGGGAGAACGCCCGGCACGGGATGCAGTCGACGGACGACGGCGTCTACATGCCGCTCCAGTGCGCGACGCAGTGGGATGCCTTCTGCCACGTCTTCTACGACGGGGTGACCTACAACGGGCACGGCCCTGAGACGGTCACGAGCCAGGGCGCCGTCCACAACAGCATCGCCCAGGTCGCGAGCCGGGTCGTTGGACGCGGTGTCCTGCTGGATTTCCCGCGCTTCTACGGCGTGGACTGGCTTGAGCCCGAGGATGCCATCCAGGATGTCGACGTGGAGGCCTGCGCCGAGGCCCAGGGCGTGGAGATCGGCCAGGGCGACATCGTCCTCATCCGCACCGGGCACATGCTCCGCCGCAGGCAGGAGGGCGAGGAGCACTGGGGTGACTACGCCGCTGGTCCGGCGCCTGGGCTGGGTGTGAGCAGCGCGCACTACCTGCTGCCGCGCGGGATCGCCGCCGTCGCGGGTGATACGTGGGGGCTGGAGAGCGTGCCCAGCGAGTCCCTGCCGGAGGCGAAGTTCGCCCTGCACGTGATCTTCCTGGTCAACGCGGGGGTCCTGATCGGGGAGATCTGGGACCTGGAGGAACTGGCCGCCGACTGCGCGGCCGACGGTGTGTACGAGTTCTTCCTCAGCGCCCAGCCGCTCACCGTTACTGGCGCGGTCGGCTCGCCGCTGAACCCCATCGCGATCAAGTAGAACGCCCGGCCCGCGCCGCCGCACCCGCGCCGTAGGGACCCGTCCAGACGCGTCCGCGCCGTCCGCGCCGCGCCCGCGGCTGGCCGCTTGTCGGCCCGCACTGCACGCTAATCGTGTCATTGTTATGGTTGAGCCAGGCGACCATCGATGGCGCGCCGGTCGCCGGACACGAGAGGACACCCATGTCGGACTACCGGTTCATCACCTACGAGCCGCTGGACGAGGGCACGATCGTCCGCATCACGCTCAACCGGCCGCGGTACCGCAACGCTCAGAACCGCGGCCTGCTCGTCGAGCTGGACGAGGCGATGCTGCGCGCGGAGGCCGACGACACCGTGCGCGTCGTGATCCTGGCCGGCAACGGCATGACCTTCTCATCCGGCCATGACATGGGGACGCCGGAGCGGGCCGAGGAGCGGGCCGAGGGCCCCGACCAGCACCCAACCTTCCAGAGCAACGGCGCCACCCGGCGGAGCGCGGAGAAGCGCATCCTCCAGGAGTGGCACTACTACTACCAGAACTCGCTCCGCTGGCGGAACCTGCGCAAGATCACCGTTTGCTCGGTGCAGGGGCCGGTGCACGCGGCGGGGCTGACCTTCGCCTGGTCCTGCGACCTGATCGTCGGCGCTGAGGGCACCACCTTCTCGGACCCGGTCGGCACCCGGCTCGGGATGTGCGGGGTCGAGTACTTCGCCCATCCCTGGGAGTTCGGGCTGCGGCGGACCAAGGAGCTGATGCTGACCGGCGGTGACGTCTCCATCGAGGAGGCGCACCGGATCGGCATGGTCAGCCAGATCTACCCGGCCGACGAGCTGGCCGAGCGGACCCTCGAGTACGCGCGCGAGATCGCCAGGCGGCCCACGATGACGGCATTGATGATCAAGGAAGCCGTCAACCAGACGCAGGACAACATGGGTTTCTACAACTCGCTGCAGGCCTGTTTCAGCCTGCATCAGATCAACCACGCGCACTGGGCGGAGATCCACGGCGGCCGGGTCGCCCACGCGACCGTCGCGGACGGCGCCGTCGAGTGGCGCAAGCGGCCGTCCTCGGCGAACGGCGACCAGGACGTCTCCCCACCAGCCTCGCCGCCCGCGCCGGCTGCTTCGGCCTCCGGTGGCGGCGCCGAGGGCGGGGCCGCGACGAACGCGGAGGTCGGTCGATGACCACGCCCTGGGTGGATCGCGACGCAGACTGGACCCCCGACTACGCGGGCCTGATGCGGCTCGACGAGCAGGTGCACGTCATCCTCGGCGCCGGCTTCGGTATCGGTCGGCAGACCGCGCACGCCCTCTCCGCCTTCGGCGCGACCGTCGTTTGCGTCGACCGCGAGGCGGAGCGGGCCGAGAAGGTCGCGGCCGAGGCGGGCGGCGTCGCCTGGACCGGTGACATCACCGACCGCGAGTCGGTCGCCGCGCTGTTCGACTTCGTCGGGGAGCGGTTCGGCCGGCTCGACGGCGTCGTCGACATCGTCGGCCTCGCTAGGTACAAGCGGCTCCAGGACCTGTCCGACGACGACTGGACCTACCATCTCGATCTCGTGGTCAAGCACGCCTACCTCGCGATCACCTACGCCGCGAAGTTCTGGGAGCGCACCGGCACCGGCGGCTCGATGGCCTTCGTCGCATCGGTCGCGGGCCTGGCGAGCTCGCCCAACCTCAGTGCGTACGGCGCGATGAAGGCCGCGCTGATGTCGCTGATCCGCACGGCCGCGGTCGAGTTCGGGCCGCTGGGCGTCCGGGTCAACGCGGTGGCGCCCGGGATCATCCGGACCCCTCGGCAGCAGGCCAACCCGCGATGGACCAGAGAGCTGGTCGAGGCGAACATCGAAAAGACACCACTGCGCAAGCTGGCGTACCCATCCGACATCGCCAGCGTGCTGCTGTTCCTCGTCTCGCCGCTGGCCGGGCACGTGACCGGTGAGTCGATCGTCGTGGACGGCGGCAACCACAGCCTGTTCAACGTCGACTCGCCCGAGCCCGACCGCCAGGCCTGACTCCGAGCACCAGAGCCCAGGACGTGGGATGCGCGAAGGCCGGCCCACCGAATCAGCGGTGGGCCGGCCCTTGGCATTTCTTCGATGGGTGCCGGTCAGCGGCGGGTGATGGTTAGCGGGTCGAAGGGGGCGCCGGCGGCGTAGACGTTGTTGAACAGCCCGACGCCGGCCTCGGTGAGCCTGACGTCGACGCCAGCCCAGCCATCGAGGGTGGGGACCAGACGCAGCGTGACCAGGTCGAGCCTGCGACCAGCGCCGTTCTGGCTCGGCCTGCCGTCCTGGGTTGGACGGTCGTCCTGGCTCAGTGGTTTGTCCGGGGTCATCGGATCGTTGACCGAGAGCACGGCCGGCTCCCGCTCGGTCGCGCCGACGGTGATCCGCGGGCGGGCGAGCCGGACGAACAGCAGCCCGCCGTGGCCGCCGAGCCGAAGGTCCCCGCCGAACGCGAGCACCTGGTCGGTCGTCCGCTCCGGGTCCGCCGGGTAGACGACCAGCTGCGGGTCATCCATGATCAACGACGCGCCATCCGAGACCGAGGCCCGCCCATCCCGCAGCCCGGCGACGTAATGGAAGAAGCTGGCGCGCATGCTCCAGCGCAACTCGTGCACGGATCCGCGCCGATCAGACGCCGGCGGAGGGCCGGACGAGGTCATCCAGACGCAGCGTCGAGACGATCTCCCGCTTGATCACCTTGCCGCTCGGCGTACGCGGCAACGGGATGTCGGACACGGCGATGCGCACCGGGATCTTGAACGCCGCCAGCCGCTCGGCGGCGAACACGCGTAGTTCCTCGGCCGCGACCACAGCGCCGGGGCGCGGCCGGACCACGGCGACCAGTTCCTCACCCAGTGTCGGATGCGGAGCGCCGAACGCCGCGGCCTCGACCACGTCGGGATGCGCGATGAGCACGGCCTCGACCTCCGCGCACTGGATGTTCTCCCCGCCGCGGATCACGGTGTCCTTGAGCCGGCCGACAATGTAGATCAGCCCGCTGTCGTCGATCCGGCCGAGGTCACCGGTCCGGAACCAGCCGTCGCGGAAGTCGTCGGCGTCGGGCAGGCCGAGGTAGCCGGCGACCACCTGCGGGCCGCGGATGGCGATCTCGCCCTCCTCGCCCACGCCGAGCCGCTCGCTCTTCTCATCCAGGATGGCCACCTCGACGGTCGGGAGCGGCCGGCCCACGCTGTCGGGATGCTCGGCGAAGTCCGCCGCGGAGATCGAGACGACGCCCGAGGTGGTCTCGGTCAGCCCGTAGCCGGTGCGCACCATGACCTGCTCGCCGAACCGCTCGGCCACCGCGTCGATCATCGTGGTCGGCGCGGCCGACCCGCCCATCCCGATGATGCGCAGGCTGCTCAGGTCGTGGGTAGTGGCCGCCGCGGCGGCGAGGAAGGACTGGACCACGAACGGCGGACCAGCCACCTCGTTGGCCTGCTCGGCCTCTACCAGCCGCACGGCCTCCTCGGCGTCCCACTTGTACATCAGCACCAGAGCGTGCCCGGAGTAGGCCGCCGTGTAGAGCGTGTTGAGCCCGGCGACGTGGAACAACGGGAAGGTCACGACCTTGGTGGATGGCGCCGGCGGAAGGATCTCGTGCGGTCCTTCGAGCGTCGCCGGCACGATTCGCACCGCCCGGATGGCCTTGTTGAGCAGTGACGCGGTGTGGTTGCGATGCGAGTGCATCACGCCCTTGGGCTTGGCGGTGGTGCCGGAGGAAAACATGATCGTCGACGGGTCCTCGGGCGACACGTCGGCCTCCGGCGGGCCAAGAACCGAGCCGGCGGCCGCCGCGCCCCCGGCGTCGGCGGCGCCCGCGACGAGCGCGTCGAAGTCGACGACCTCACTCAGGGCCGCCGGGGTCTCCTCACAGCGCACCGCGACGACGGTGCGAACGCCCATCCCGGCCAGGTCGATGTCGGCGAGGAGGGCGATGCGCTCCCGGTCCGCGACCAGCACGACAGGGCCGGACTCGGACATGACCTCGACGAGCTCGCGGGTCCGCAGCCAGCCGTTGTAGGGGACGGCCACGGCGCCGATGAGCTGCGTGGCCCAGAACGAGAAGACGAACTCGGGGTAGTTGCGCATCGCGATGCCGACGCGGTCACCCTTGGCGACGCCGAGGCCCCGCAGAGCGTAGGAGAGAGCGACGACCGTGTCCCACTGATCCTGGTAGGTCCAGCGTCGGCCCTGGTAGACGAGCGCCGTCCGGTCGGCGTGGGCCGCCGTGGACAGGAACGCGCCCCGCATCGTGCGCGGGTCCCGGTCGAACACCTCCACGGTGCCGTGGCCGAGGTCGATCTCCGCGAGCGGGAACGGCCCGCCGGGCGCGGTCAGAATCCGGAGCCGGGACACCTCGTCCAGCGGCATGACTAGCCACCACCTTTCGCACAGCCTTCTCGCGGGCGCGATCGCCCTTGGCGGGGGCGGCTGCGATGGTGTTCCATCATAACAACACAAGTTGAAGCTCGTAGAGATCGTTGAAGCTGGTAGAGATCGTCTGAATGCTCGTCGAGGCTCGTAGAGAGGTGTGGGGCGTGGATGTGACCACCCGGCAGGGCGCCTTCCGAGGGGAACCGACCAGCCACGGCTGGGCCTTCAAAGGGATCCCGTACGCGGCCGCGCCCGTCGGCGAGGCGCGCTTCGCCGCCCCCCGGCAGCCCGAGCGGCACCAGGGCGTGGCCGACGCCACGGCGTACGGGCCGACCGTCTCGACCCCGCCACAGCGGTCGCCCGTCATGGACGCGCTGCTGCCCGATCCGGTTAGACCGGGCGAGAACGGGCTCAACCTCAACATCTGGACGCCGGACGTCGAGGGGTCGGCGCCGGTGCTGGTCTTCTTCCACGGCGGCGGGTTCGCCACCGGCGCCGGCTCGACCACCGCCTTCGACGGCACGGCGTTCGCCCGCCACGGCGTGGTCGCCGTGAGCATCAACTACCGGCTCGCCGCCGAGGGGTTCGGGTTCTTCCCCGACGCGGTCCCCAACCGAGGGCTGCTCGACATGATCGCCGCGCTGGAATGGGTCAGGGCGGACATCGCGGTCTTCGGCGGCGACCCCAGCCGGGTCACGATCTGCGGGGAGTCGGCCGGCGCAATGGCGGCCTGCACCCTGCTCGCCGTGCCGCGGGCGCGTGGGCTTTTCCGCCGGGTCATCTCGCAGAGCGGCACCGCGCACCACGTGCACACCGTCGAGCGGGGCCGGTTGGTGGTCGCCGAACTGGGCGCTGAGCTGGGCGTCGAGCCGACGGCCGCGGCCATCGCGCAGGTACCCGTCGACAAGCTGCACGCCGCCAGCAACCTCGTCATGGACCGGATGACCTCCGGCCAGGACCCGCGGTTCTCTGAGTTCACCCGGCTGACCTTCCAACCGGTCATCGACGGCGACATTCTGCCCGAGCACCCGTTCGAGGCCGTGGCCGCCGGCGCAGGCCCCGACGTCGACCTGCTGATCGGCGCGAACGCGCAGGAGTACGGGCTGTTCGTCGCCCCCACCGGGATGTGGGACAAGCTCACGGACGAGGCACTCCTGGCCACGACTGCTCGCATCCACCCTGAGCCGGCGGCGCTGATCTCGGCGTATCGGTCGCGGCGGCCCGGAGCGAGCCCGGCCGAGCTGTTCGTCGCCATCCAGTCCGACTGGTTCTGTGTCGCGCCGACGGAGAGGCTGATCGCCGCGCGGCGTGACGCCAGGCATCCGGTGCACGCGTATCAGTTCGCCTGGCAGCCCCCGACGTATGACGGTCATGTCGGCGCCTGCCACACGATCGAGATCCCGTTCGTCTTCGACACGCTCGACGACCCGTGGGGCATCGCGCTGCGCGGACCTGGCGCGCCGCAGGCCCTCGCCGACGAGGTGCACGCGGCCTGGGTTTCCTTCGTTCGCGACGGCGACCCAGGTTGGCCGGGCTACGGCACGGATGGGCACGTACGCCGCCTGGACCTGACCAGCGAGACGGTCACCGACCCCTGGGCAGAGGCCCGCGAGTCGTGGTCGGGCCGGTCCCTGTGATGCCACAAGCGGTGAAATCACAAGCAGTCCTGACCCAGGCGGGCATGCGACGGGCAGCGCTGGCACGAGCCGGCATGCCACGAGCAGTGCTGGCACGAGCAGTGCTGGCGCAAGCAGTTCGCAGTGCTTCCACTGGGCGGATGGCATGACGGCGCCGCTGGTCCTCGATGCGCAGATCCACGTGTGGAAGGCGTCGACACCGGAGCGGCCTTGGCCAGCCGACGCCATCGAACCGCAGCGGCCCGAGCCGCTGGAGGTGCCGGAGGTCCGGGACGTGATGGCCAGGGCCGGCGTGTCCGGGGCGCTGCTGCTCGGCCCGACCTGGGAGGGATCGCGCAACGACTACGTGCTCGCGACAGCGGCCGCCGACCCAAGCCAGTTCGGCGCGATCTGCCGCTGGGCCACGGGTGACCCGGCGGAGGTCGAGAAGCTCGCGGACTGGCGCGGCATCGCCGGGATGCGCGCGATCCGCATGTCGCTCAACCGCGGGGATGTCGCCGGCACACTGTCCGCCGCCCGCGACAGCGGCTTCTTCGCCGCCGCCGAGCGGTATGGCGTGCCACTGAGCATCTACGCGCCCGGCCGTTACGACCTCCACCGCGATCTGGCGCGGGCGTACCCCGGGCTGAGGATCGCCGTCGACCACGCCGCGGTCGAGACCGCCGACCGCCCGCTGACCGAGGCTGTGGCTCCGCTGACCCAGCTGGCCGAGTACCCGGGCATCGCGGTTAAGGCGTCGGCGCTGCCGTGCTTCCTTGACCTGCGGACCGAGAAGCCGCCGTACCCGTCGATCACCGAGGCCGTCTACCGCCTGGTCGAAGCGTTCGGGGCCGACCGGGTCTTCTTCGGCTCCGACCTGTCCCGGCTGCCGGTGCCCTACGCCGACCTGGTCGACGTCTTCATCCATCACCTGCCCGACCTCGAGAGCGACGAGCAGGCGCTGGTGCGCGGCCGCGCCCTGGCCACCTGGCTGGGATGGACCGAGCCGCTGGCCGCGGGACCCGAAACAGCGGCACCGGAGTCAGCGGGACTGAAATCGTCGGGACCGGAGCCAGCGGAACCGGAGACAGCGGATCCCGAGTCGGCGGAATCCGGCACGGAGGCGCGGCGTGGCTGAGCTGGTCCGCGTCGAGGTGCGCTGGCCGGTGCTGCTCGTCACACTGGCCCGGCCGGAGAAGCGCAACGCCGTGAACGAGGAGATGACCCTCGCGCTGGATGCCGCGTTCGGCCGGCTCGACGACGACCCTGACCTGCGCGTCGGGGTGCTCGCGGCGGAAGGCCCGTTCTTCTGCGCTGGCACCGATCTGCGAACGGGCGCCGGTCCGCACACCGAACGCGGCGGGATGTACGGGGTCATCAAGCGGCGCCGGACGAAACCGCTGGTCGCGGCGGTCGGCGGGCCAGCGCTGGGCGGGGGCTTCGAGCTGGTGCTGGCGGCCGACCTCGTCGTAGCCGCGCGCGCCGCCTGGTTCGCGCTGCCCGAGACCACGCGCGGTCGCGTGCCCGCCGCCGGCGGACTGTTCCGCGCACCGGACCGACTCCCGCGCAACGTGGCCCTCGAACTGATGCTGACCGCCGGTCACCTGGACGCCGAGCGGGCATACCAGCTCGGCCTGGTGAACCGCCTGGTCGATGCCGGCCCTGCCCCCGAAGCCGACGAGGTGCTGCGCAGCGCGCTTGAGCTCGCGCTCGCGACCTGCGTGAGCGCCCCCGCGGCCGTGACCCATCTGTTCGCCGGCCTGCGCTCGGTCTCCGAGAGCGCTGACGAGGTCGGATGGCGGACCACGCAGGAGGCGATGACCACGCTGTTGACATCCGACGACCGCACCGAGGGGAACGCGGCCTTCGAGGAGCGACGCCATCCCCGCTGGGTCCCGGACGACGCCGTCCGCTGGCGCGTTCTTGAGGACCGGGCGTGACGCGGCCCGGATCCGCGAGCCACGCCGGAGGACCGGATCGTGCTGGACGAGCGGGCGTGAAGCGGGCCGGACGCATGAGGGAGATCCGATGAGGGAGCAGCGGCGCGGCCGGTCGATCGCGATGAGTCCCGACGAGGTGGACGCCTTCCTCGCGGGGGAGCGGGTCTGCCGGGTGGCCACGAGCCGTGTCGACGGCCATCCACACGTCGTGCCGTTGTGGTTCGTCTGGGATGGGTCCGCCCTCTGGCTGAACTCGATCGTCCGAAGCCAGCGCTGGGCCGACCTGCAGCGCGACCCACGCGTCTCCGTGGTGATCGACGCCGGCGTGGAGTTCAACGAGCTGCGCGGGGTGGAGCTCGCGGGTTCGGTCGAGATCGCCTCGGAGGTGCCGAGAACGGCAGGGCGCGAGACAGCAGCGCACCTGACCGCAACGCACCAGACGGCAGAGCACCGGCCGGAGTTCGCGGACATCGAGCGCCGCTACGCCGAGAAGTACTCCGGAACCCCCGACTTCGTCGCCGACGGCCGGCACGCCTGGCTGCGCCTGATGCCCACCCGGCTGGTGAGCTGGGACTTCCGAAAGAACCCGGCCCTGCGGCCCCGCCGGGCCACCCCCTAGGGCGCCCGAGAGCCTGCCGCCAGAGCCCTGTCACGAGGGGTGCCAGGCCGCCCGTTGACGTCCCGCCTCCGGTCCAGCATTATTGCTCGACTATTAGAAGCTGCTTTGTTCCATCGATAGGGCATAAGACGTAGTCGACAGTGATCTGGCCGGCGCCCGCGCGTCCGCCAGCTGACCCGAGGTAGGCCGTGGACACCTTCCTGCCCTTCATCGTCGCCGGTCTGGTGACCGGCTCGGTCCTGGGCCTCGCCGGAACCGGCCTGGTCCTGACGTACAAGACCTCCGGCATCTTCAACATCGGACACGGGGCGATCGCCGCGGCCGCCGCGTTCGTCTTCTACTGGCTGCACATCGACCAGGAACTCAACTGGTGGCTGTCCGGCATCCTCGCGGTGTTCGTGTTCGGGCCCTTAGCCGGCCTGCTGCTGTCGGCGGTGAGCCTCAAGCTGAGCAACCAGCGGCCGGCGCTCAAGGTCGTCGCGACAGTCGGCCTGGTGCTGCTGGTCCAGGGCCTGGCGACGGTCAAGTACGGCTTCAACGCCCTGCGCCCGGAGCCCTTCCTGCCGAAGGCGACCGAGATCGTCCGGGTCGGCGGTGTCAACATCACCTACGCCCAGCTGACCATCATCGCGATCTCACTGGTCGCGGTGGGGCTGCTCTACTACTTCTTCCGGGTCAGCCGCACCGGCCTGGCGATGCGCGCGGTGGTCAACGACCCGGACCTGGTCGCCCTGCACGGCACCAGCCCGCGCGGGGTCCAAGGCCTGTCGTGGAGCATCGGCTCGTCGTTCGCCGCCCTGTCCGGCGTGCTCATCGCCCCGACGGCGGGCATCGACTCGGTGACCATGACCTTCCTCGTGGTGCAGGCCTTCGGGGCGGCGGCTGTCGGGGCCTTCTCGAACATCCCTCTGACCTACGCCGGAGCCCTGGTCATCGGCGTGTTCTCGAACGTGATCACCAAGTTCGCCATCGACGCACCGGCGCTGCGCGGCCTCAACACGGCGCTGCCGTTCATCGTGCTGCTGATCGCGCTGATGGCGATCCCCAAGCGCAGGCTCGACCTGCCCTCCCGCTCCGAGCAGCCACCGAAGATCCCCTACCAGGGGCCGGCCACCACCCGTGTCATCGCAGGCGTCGTGGTTCTGGCGCTGCTGCTACTCGGGCCGGTTCTGTTCGACGGCCAGCTGACGTACCTCACCGTCGGTCTGACCCAGACGATCGTGCTGTTCTCCCTCGGCCTCCTGGTCCGCACGGCCGGCATGGTCTCGCTGTGCCAGGCGGTCTTCGCCGCCATCGGCGCAGTCACCTTCGCGCAGGTCGCGGAGGCCTGGAACCTCCCCTGGGTTATCGGTGTGCTGCTCTCGGCCCTGATCGTGGTTCCGGTCGCGGGGCTTCTCGCGCTCCCGGCCATCCGACTGCAGGGTCTGTTCCTGGCTCTGGCCACGCTCGGCTTCGGACTCTCGATGGAGGCCTGGGCGTACCAGAAGGACTGGTTCTTCGGGACCACCGGCACCGGTCGCCCGATGCCGCGCCCGGGCGGGATGGAGTCCGACGAGAGCTGGTACTACGTCGTCGTCGCCTTCTTCGTCGTCGGCGCGCTGTTGATGATCGTCATCCACGCCAGCCGCCTGGGCCGCACATTGCGCGGCCTGTCCGAGGCGCCGCTCGCAGTCCGCACCCTGGGCCTCAACACGAACCTGCTGCGGCTGATCGTCTTCTGCATCGCCGGCTACTTCGCTGGGATCGGCGGCATCCTCTACGGCAGCACGATCAACTACACCGTGCTCGGCGACCAGTACTACGCGGCGTACTACTCGCTGGTCCTCGTCGCCACGCTTGCCCTGATGCCGTTCCGGGAGCCCTGGTACGCCGTCGTCGCGGTGGTCTCCGCCCTCGTCCCGGCCTTCTGGCACAGCCCCAACGCGCAGCCATGGCTGAACGTGCTGTTCGGCTTCGCCGCGATCGTCGTGGCGACGCAGGGCGGCTCGGACACCCTGCCGAAACGGGCCCGCGACTGGATCGACAAGACGTTCGCGCGGAAGAAGAACACCGGCCCGTTCGTCGAGCTCGGAGTCGATCCGTGGACGATGCCGCCGAACACCAGCGGTCTCGAGGTCCGCGACCTGACCATCCGGTATGGCGGGCGCACCGCGGTCGACGCGGTGAGTCTCGCGGCCCCGATCGGCCAGATCACCGGTCTCATCGGCCCCAACGGCGCCGGCAAGACCACGATGTTCAACGCCGCCAGCGGCCTGCTCACCCCGGCCAGTGGCCAGGTGCTGCTCCAGAACCAGGACGTCACCGGCCTGAACGCCGCCGCGCGCGGCCGCCGTGGGCTGGGCCGGACCTTCCAGCTGATGCAGCTCGCCGACTCGCTGACCGTCGGGCAGAACGTCGCGCTCGGCATCGAGTCCGGGATGGCCGGCTCCAATCTGCGCGGCCAGGTCGTTGCCACCCGCTCCGAGCGGCGCGCGACCCTGGAGGCGGCCGAGTACGCCATGGAGCTGTGCGGAATAAGCGACCTGCGCGGCGTGAGCGCCGGGCAGCTGTCCACCGGTCAGCGCCGGCTGGTCGAGCTCGCCCGGTGCCTCAGCGGCCCGTTCGACACACTGCTGCTCGACGAGCCGTCGTCGGGCCTCGACCCGGCCGAGACCGAGAGGTTCGGCGAGACGCTGACCAGGGTCGTGGAGACGCGCGGCTGCGGCATTCTGCTGGTCGAGCACGACATGGCCCTGGTGCTGCGCATCTGCGCGGAGATCTACGTCCTCGACTTCGGAAAGCTGCTCTTCCACGGCACCGCGGACGAGGTCCGCACCAGCCCGGTCGTGCAGGCCGCCTACCTTGGCTCCGAGACCGAGAGCCGTTCCGACCTGATCGAGGCGGCGGCCCGATGACATCGACCATCACGAAACCCAGAAGAAAGCACTCATGGGGAAGTGCCCAAGGGCAAGTGCCCCGTCAATGGGATGGGCCAGCAAGAAACACTCAATGCGATGGTTTAGCGGGAGGACGGTGCGGCCGTGACTGACCAGCTCACCCTGGCCGAGGCGAACGGGGCCGCGGCACCGGCGTCCCGAGCCGCCGCGCTCGAACTGCGCGGCATCAACGCCAGTTACGGCAACACCGCCGTGCTGCGCGACGTTTCCCTCACGGTGGCTCCCGGCTCGGTGACCGCCCTGATCGGTCCTAACGGCGCCGGCAAGACGACGTCGCTTCGGGTGGCGTCCGGCCTGATGCGGCCGAGCGACGGAGCGGTCCTTGTCGACGGCGTGGACGTGACCAAGGCGTCCGCTGCCCGCCGCGCCAAGGCTGGCATGTGCCACGTGCCCGAGGGGCGCGGTGTGTACCGCAACCTCACCGTGCGAGAGAACCTGCTGATGCAGTCCAGCGCGGCCCGTCCCAAGGAGGCCATCGAGCTCGCCACGTCCGTGTTCCCCCGGCTGGGCGAGCGGCTCTCGCAGAAGGCCGGAACCCTGTCCGGCGGCGAGCAGCAGATGCTGGCGCTCTCCGCAGCGTACGTCGCGAACCCGAAGCTGGTCCTGGTGGACGAGCCCTCGCTCGGCCTCGCGCCCATCATCGTGGACATGGTCTTCGAGTTCCTGAAGACCCTGCGCGAGAAGGACGTCGCCCTGCTCCTGGTGGACCAGTACGCGCTGCGCACCCTGGCCATCGCCGACCAGGCCTACGTGCTCCGCCGCGGTGAGATCGCGTACGACGGCGCCGCCAGCGGCCTGCTCCAGGGAAACATGTTCGAGAAGTACATCGGCGAAGGCGCCGCCTAGACCCCCGCGCCACCCCCGCACCACCAGCCGGCCCACCTCAGCTGCTCGCTGTTGTTCGTTCGGGTTGCGATTCGGGGGCTGAATACCGCGGAATCGTCCCCCAAACAGCGAGGATCTGTCCCTGATCTTGTGATCAGGCTGACCCCGGGGTGCGCGCTGACCACGATGGACCTTCTGTGATCATGTGCCGGGTGCCTCTCTGACCTTGGGGTTCTCCTTCCGCACCGTGCGCGTCTCGTTGTTGATCGGGTTGACCGGTCTGGTGATCGGCTGCGGTTACGGGCCCGTGTTCGAGCAGCCGGTGGTGCGTGCCCCGGGTGCGGGGTGGTCTCGGAGCGGGTCTACGGGCGGTATCGCCGCCGGTTGGTCGATGCGGCGATCGCGGGTGCTCACGTCGAGATTGATCTGCTGGTCCGGCGGTTCCGCTGTCTGACAGCCGGCTGTCCGCGGGTGACGTTCGCGGAGCAGGTCGTGGGTCTGACGAGTCCGCACGCCCGGTTCACCCCGCTCGCCAGTCGGATGATCGAGGCGATCGGGGTTCCACCGGGACTCGTGCGGCTACAGCCCAGGCCGCTCGCAGCGCCAGGCGCTCGAGGTCTGCCGGAAGCGGTGCTGGTCGCACGACTGGGTCGTTGATCTGGACGTGCGGAAGTTCTTCGACACCGTGCCGTGGGAAAAGCTCCCGAAGGCGGTGGCGTACCACACGGACCAGAAATGGGTCCTGATGTACATGGACGCTGCCTGAAAGCGCCGATGAAGCATGCCGACGGAACACTGCAAGAAAGAACCATGGGCATAGTCCAGGGTGGTCCATTCTCCGCCGCTGGCGGCCAACATCTATCTGCGCTGGGGCCTTGACGCCTGGATGGCGCGCGAGTTCCCGACCGTTCCATTCGAGCGGTGGCGGACGATGTTGTGTTTCACTGCGTGAGCCTCAATGCCACTTCCGCTAAGTCGATCAAGCTGCGGCTTGGGGTTTCGCGGGGTTGGCGAGCCTGATCGTGGGCGGGGCGTGGTGGCGGATGCCGTACTGGCCGGGTTTCTTGACCGGGTACTGGTGTGGCGGGCCCGGCGGACGACGTGGGGGTAGGTGCGTTCGCGGCGGGTGTTGAGCCGGGTCGGCCGGGTGATGTCGGTGGCGATCTCGCCCTGGGTGCGTGCCCGCTGGTCAGGGGGAAAAGGCCGGGTCGGTGGTGACCCGGTCCCGGATGATCCTGACGGCGCGTTTGAACTTGATCCTGTCGGGGTCGATCCCGGCGGCGGTCGCGGCCTGGCAGGTCAGCGCGCTGATCGCGTGGTGGGTGAGCAGGTAGCCCCAGATCTCCTGGTAGACGGTGTCGGGATGCTTCGAGCGCAGGACCTTCCCCGGGCCGCGTAGATAGGTCTTGAGCTGCTTGTTGCCGATCTCGTGTTCCCACCTGTGCCGGTAGGCCCCGGCCAGGGCGGTCGCGGTCGCCTCCCGTGGGGCGAGGATGGTGGTGAGCAGGGCGATGATCTCGTGTTTCCCGTCGCCGTCGCGGTCGGGCACGTCGTACTCGACGAGACGGGCGTAGCGGGCCTTCGCCGGGTCGAGTGCCTCACCGGCCCGGGCCGCGGCGACGAGTGCGTCCCGCGCCTTCCCGGTGATCTTCGGGTTGACCAGGACCGTCCGGTACGAGCCGTCGGACAACGCGCGCAGCGGCGGCAGCCGCAGGCTGGCCTTGACCCGCCACAGCAACG
>NZ_JBFLUG010000093.1:0-30586 GCF_041008525.1 Parafrankia sp. FMc2
TGTTTAAAAAAACCCGAGAGCCCACAGAGCGACGCAACCCGCGTCCCGCTAGGGCCGCCTACCCCAGCACATCAACTACGCGCTACGGCCGTCTCAGAGGCTTCACATCGACTACACGGCCCGCCCCAGTGGCGTCTCCGCGGGCAACGGCACCTCCCCCGGCAGCGCCACGAACTCGGCCGGGTCGAAGGGCACGCACAGCTTGGCGATGGATGCCACGCCCTCACCCTTGCGCTTGATGATCCGCCACCACAGCGGGGCCTTGCGGAACCCGGGCCGGGCGACCAGTACTGCCAGCGCCCCCCACTCCACCGCGAGGTCGTACAGCTCGTTCCACTCGCCCGGCGGCAGGTAGGGGATGCCCGACGGCGGGCGGCCCGTGTACTTCACCTGCACCAGCAGTCGCTGGGTGCGCCGGCCCCACAGGGCGCGCAGCTCGGGCGGCAGCGGCTTCGAGGCGTCATGGTCGTAGGGCCCGGCCGAGGCCGAGGACCGCCGCACCTGGTAGCCGTACTGGTCGCGCAGCACCCGGCCCTGGGTCCGCTCGAAGTCCAGCCCGACCTTGCCCGGGTGCTTCACGCCGCCACCTCCGCTCCAGCGAGCGCGGCACGGGCGCCGGCCACGTGCGTCTCCGCCAGGTTCACGGCGGCCCACACGTACTCCACGCCCACCGCGGTGGTCTCCGGGTCGTCGGCCAGGGCCAGCAGCGCGGCGATGCGCGCCACCCGTCCCGGGTGCTTGATCACCCACGCCTGGATGTCGGCGAGGTCGCCGGTGGCCGCGTGCAGCCTCGGCTCCCATGCGGCCCGGAACTCGGCGAACGCCTCAGCGGCCTCCGGCGTCAGCTCCAGCGTGGTCACGGTCTCGGCAGCGAGGGCGGTGTCGAGCAGCGCCCGCACCGTCCGGTCCCACTCGGCGGTCACCTCGTCCGGCACGTCCGGGGCATCCACGCTGCGGGTGCCCACGGCGGGCTCGGCGACAGCGAACAGGAACCGGGCCAGCAGGGGGCGCAGCGCCGGGTCGCGCCGCGCGGCGTCGAGGACATGGGGCTGACCGAGCATCACGGCCGCCAGGAACGGCTCGGCGACGTCCACGCTGGGCCGTCCGATGCGGTCGACTCGCAGCCGGGCGCCGTCGTAGCCCTTCGTCAGCGCGGTGAGCCCGGCGGTGTCGTCGGTATCGGCGAGGGCGTGCAGCAGGTAGCCGTCGCCGAGGTGGGCGCTGGCGCCGTAGCGGGCCAGCAGCGCGGGCAGCGCTGCGGGGGTGACGTCGTGGAACCACAGGCTCACCGCTCGCGGCTCGCCGATGGCGTCGATGCGCTGCTGGAGGGCGGCGGCCTCCCGGACGGCCTCGGCGCGCTCGGCGTCGGTGCCGTGGGTGGCGGCGGTCAGGACGGCGTCCCGGCGGCGGGTGGCGATCTCGCGGCCGGTGGCCGCCGCGACGCGGGCGGCCAGGGTCTCGCGCTCCAGCTCCCGATCCCGGGCCAGCAGCGGGGCGCTCAGGGCCCGCACGACGGCGCTCTTGCGGGTGCCGGGTCCGGCGAGCCCGAGCGCGTACAGCGCCAGCGGCTCGGTCCAGCCGGGGGCGGCCTGGACGCGCCAGCGCCCGCGGGTGGCCGCGGACAGCGTGCCCAGGGCGGCGAGCGCGGTCAGGTGGGTGGGGAGCTGGTGGGTGGCGGCCAGGGCGGCGGCGACGCGGCCGGCGGGTCCGGGCAGCGGGGCGGTCGGGTACAGCGGGGCGGCGGTGGGGGTCATGTCTCGGGTCCTCTCGGGTGACCTCTGGGTGCCGGCGACTTCAACGGTTTGGTTTTCATGATCAAAAAATCCAAAGACCGAAAGTCGGCGGTCCTCTGACCTGCGCCGCTCTAGAGAGCCTTTTTAGCCCTATGGTCGCGGCTCCTATATAAACAGGACTTTCAAGATCATTGATCTTGGTAGCTCTCAAAACCACGTACTCCCTCTGGAGACCCCGGGATCGGGGTGTAAAAAGTGCCGATAAGAAAAGCCGCTGGTCAGCCGGTTTCGCGCATCGCAGCGGTCACCAGGCGTGGATGTGCCTGGTAGCGCGGGGACGGCGGACGCCCGCGGCGGGGCGGCTCGGGCGGCAGTGGCCGGACGTAACCAAGATCGGCGAGATGCTCGACGATCTCCTCGACGTCCGATGTCCGAGTTACCCAGCTTCGCCCGTCTAGAGCCCGGTACGCCTCTTTCACGGTGAAGATGTCGCTAAGCTCAGAAGTGTCCCTAGATGTCCGATTCCCCGAGTCACTTCTGCCCTTACCGGCGGAACCCCCCTCTCGAAGAAACCGCCGAATAAACCCGAGCACCGCCTCCAGCCGCTCGGCGCGCTCCGCGTAGGTGCCGATCAGCACCTCCCGGGCGTGCTCCACCAGGTACGGGGCGAGGTCGAGCGCGGCCTGCATCTCCACGCCGGTGATCAGCGGGCGGTCGTCCCCGGGACGCTCCGCGAGCGCGAACAGCGCCGCCAGGCGCACCAGCGCTCCGGGCAGCTTGGACGCCCAGGACTGGATGTCCGCGAGGTCGCCCAGCTCCGGGTGCATCCGGCTCTCGTGGCCGCCCAGGTTGCGCCACGCCTCGAACGCGGTGGCCGCGGCGTGGTCCAGGCGGATGGTCCCCACCTCACCGCGGCCGGTGATCTCCAGGCCGGCGGCGAAGATCTTGCCGACCACGGCGGCCCACTCCGCCTCCACCTCCGGGTCCATCGGCGGGGCACCGCCGGCCCGGGTGCCCACGGTGGACGGGGGCAGCGCGAACAGGAACCGCGCGAGCAGCCCACGCTGGGTGAACGCGCGGACCTTCGCGGCCTCGTTGATCACATCCGGCTGCACGATCAGGCCGATGGTCAGGATGGGGCGCGGAATGATCACGGACGGCTTACTGGCCCGGTCCACGCGGGTGTACGAGCCGTTGTAGGCCTTGAGGATCAGGTCCACGTTGGGCACGTTGGCGCTGTACCGCCCGGCCACTGTGCCCAGCAGGCCGCCCTCGTCGACGATGGTGGCCAGGGGGCCGCCCTGGCGCTCCATGCGCGACGCCAGCGCCTCCGGGGTGACGTCGTCGGCCAGGACCTGGAACTCCAGGCTGTGCAGCTCCGCGGCCAGGTCCTCGGCCTCGTCCTCCGCCCTGGTGCGTTCTTCCTCGTCCAGCGCGCGGGCGGCCTCGTCCACTGCTGCGGCGTACCGCTTGGTCAGGATCTCCCGCCGGGACCGGCCCCCGTTCTCAGCCGCCATGTCTCGCTCCAGGGCGCGCAGCGGGGCCGTGGCCAGGCCGACCACGGCGGTCTTGCGGGTGCCGGAGTCCGAGAGTGCTGCCACGTACAGGCACGTCTGCTCCGTCCAGCCGCCCCCCACCTGCACCTGCCAGGCGCCGCGGGTGGACGCGGCCAGGGTGGCCAGCGCGGCGAAGGCGGCCAGGTCGGGCGGGGACTCGGTGGTGGCGGCCACGGCGCGCACCAGGCGGCGCATCACCCCGGGCAGGATCTCCACGGGCAGCGGCGGCAGTTGCCGGGTCAGCGGGCGCGGCTCTCCCCATCCCCCGCCGGGGCGCCAGCGCAGCCGCTCGTGCGCCCGGTCGATCTCGCGCTGGAGTTCGTCCAGGTCAACGCCCGGAGTGCTGGCCAGTCGGTACAGGGACACGGCGCGCTCGGCGATGCTGCGGCGCGTCGAGGCGTCGGAGACCTGGTGGACGTAGTAGCCGGCCTGCGCTGGTGTGGCACTGGTCTTCCACACCAGGTCGTGGATGTACATGTGCCCGCCGACCCGGCTCAGCAGCGACGCCGGCTCGCCGGCGCCCATCGGGACGACCTGCTGGGCCAGGTAGCCGACCACCGCGGCCTGGTCGGTGGGCCGCTCCGGGTGCAGCTCCATGAGCGCGGTGTGGATGATCTGGTGCGCCGGCCGGGCGTAGTCGCTGGCCTCCAGCGTGCCGAGGACGACGTTCAGCGCCTCGGGGTCGCGCATCGCCAGCCCGAGGCACTCCTGCTCCGCGCGCAACAGGCCGGGGCCGATGTCGGGCCCGTTCCACTCGGTGCCCGGCGTAGCCGCGGCGGGGTGCAGGTGCACGGTTCCCCCGCGGCCGTCGCCACCGCGCGGGTGTCCAGGCCTGCTGCTTCCGCCAACGCCACCCTCGTCGCCCGAGCGCGCCGCCCTCACCGCGCCGCCCCGACGGCCACCCGCGGCGCGCGGTCCGGCGCGACCGCCGCCACGCCGAAGTGTCCGTCGATGCGCCTGGTCGCTACCGAGATGGAGATCAGGTCGCTCACCTCCCCTGATGTCGCCCCGGGGGGCACGTGGATGCGCCACTGCTCGGCGGTGGTCAGCTGGCCGGACGTGGGCTGCTCGCGGCGGCGCCAGGCCGCCTTCTTGCGGAAGCGGGAGAACTTCTCCCCCGCGGCGCGGTCGATGCGGGCGGCGTGCTCCTCACCCAGCGCCATCGCGAGGGACAGGTCGGGCGCGCGGCCGAGCGGCTCGGGGTCGCCCTCGCGCGGCATCCGCCCGATCACCCAGGTGCCCGGCTTCACGCTCCACTCGCGCACGAACACCTGGCCGTCACCGGCCGGGATGAACCAGACCTGGCCCGCGGTCTGGAGCCACACGGCATTGGACGACGAGGCGAACAGGTTGACGTCGGTCGCGGCAACCTTCACCTTCGCCTTGTTGATGCGCTCGACCGCGCCGACGAGGTCCTCGCCGTCGAACAGTTCCTCCTGCTCGGCCTCGGGCTTCTTCTTGGCCTTCTCCTTGACCTCGCCGTCTGCCAGGTCAAGGAGATTGCATAGCCGATGGTCCGTGGTGCTCCCGACAATATCGAGAATGAGCGCACCCCGCTTCCCAGGGAATGTACGCAGTACACGGCCGACCATTTGCCGGTAAAGGACACCGGACTTTGTCGGCCGCGCCATGATGGCGACCTCGGCGCGCGGGATATCCGTGCCCTCGGTCAGCACGGTGCAGTTGGTGAGGATGTCCAGCTCGCCGGTGCGCAGGCCCTCGATGGCCTTGGCGCGCGCGTCCCGGTCCATCTCGCCCCAGACCGCCTGCGCCTTCACCCCGGCCGCGCACAGCGCCTCGGCCACGGACTTCGCGGTGGCCACGGTGGGGGTGAACACCAGCCCCGGCCGCCCGCCGCCGTGGCGCTGGTACGCCTCGACGATCTGCTCCTCGAACCCGGCCTCCGTGAGCGCCTCGCCCAGGTCGGAGGCCACGTAGTCGCCGCCCTTGGTGCGGACCTGAGAGAAGTCGATGTCCACCTGCACGCGCCGGCCGGTGGGGTTGACCAGGTACCCCTCGCAGATCATCTCCAGGACGGTGTTCTCGAAGGCGACCGTCTGCCAGGCCTTGCCGAGACCCTCCCCATCGCCGCGGGCCAGCGTGGCGGTCACGCCGAGGGCGCGCGTTGAGTCGTAGCAGCCGAAGTACTCCATCACGGTGACGTAGGTCTGACTGAGTGCGTGGTGGCATTCGTCGACGATCACCACGGTGAAGTGGTCGCGCGGGAACTTCTCACGCCGCCGAACGGAGGCCAGCGTGGGCACGGAGGCGACCACGACGTCATCGGCGAGGGACGCCCTGCGGTTTGCCATCTCGATTCCGACGCGCAGCCCGGCGGCTATTGTGCGGATCTTGTCGGCGCCCTGGTCAATCAATTCCTCGCGGTGTGCGAGAAAGAGCACCCGGCCGCCGAGCGCGCATATCTCGGCAATGAGGTGAGCAACAACAACAGTTTTGCCGCCTCCGGTGGGAATGACGATTGCCGGCCGAAGGAGGTCCTTCTTCCAATCCCGGTGGACCGCCTCGATGGCCTCCCGCTGGTACGGGCGCAGGGCCAGGTGGGCACTCACGGCGCGCTCCGCCGCACTTCGTCGCGTGGCTCGCGGCGCTGCCGGGCGGCGTCGAGCCCCTCCGGCTCCTGCGCCGGTAGCATGGTCGTCATCTCGGTGCCTCTCGTTGCCCCAGCAGCGCGAGCGGTCCAGCGGAGCCCCTGGTCTGCGGCCAGGGGCTTTCGCGTGTCGGTCCACCATCTGCCGACATCTCTTGCCTAACAACATCACCGGGGCCGTGTGCCACGGTGTGGCGCGAGAGGTGGAGAGGTGTGTGGGCGTGCGTCGGGGCTGGTCAGAAACGGTTTGGGTGGCCTTGAGGGGGAGTCCCGGCGCGAGCAGTGCCCGCGCCGGGACTCAGTAGTCGATCTCGGATTCGGCGCCGAGGAAGCGGCCGAAGCCCTCCCCGCGCAGCCAGTAGTGAGCCTCGCCCAGGTCGTCGGGGCCCGGGGCCGCGACCCCGGTCAGGTCGGTCTCGCCCTCGCCCGCGATGCCGAGGACCTCGACGTCGAGGCTGTCCCCGTCGCCGAGGTCGTACCGGGCCCGCGCACCCCGGGCGGGGCCGGGCCCGGCCAGGAACGGGCCGCTGGTGATCCACGGGGCCCCGGCGGTGGGGAGGGCGCGGGCGCTCATGACAGGCCGTACGCCTTGCCGAGCGCCCGGTTGACCAGCTCGCGGGCGTCGGTCAGCGCGAACGCCGCCATCCCGGCCCGGTCACGGTCAGTGTCGTCGGCGTCGGGGTCGCGCTGCGCGTCCCGCTCCTCCTGGATCATCGCGGTGAGGTCGTCGCACAGCTCCTCCAGGAGCCGGGCCGGGATCATCCGCTCGGAGAGCGGCCTCACGGCCTCCTCCGCGGCCCGCAGGACGGCCTGCGCGTCCTCGCCGTCGAACGGGTCGTCGAAGCCGGTACGGGCGGTGGGGCTGGTCACGACGCCTCCAGGAGGGCCAGGTCGCCGGTCCGGCCGGCGCGGTGGACTTCGGTGTCGAGCGCGACGACCTCGGCCAGGGCCTCGGGCGTCTGGTGGTAGAGCGCCGGGTCCCCCATCTCGGCGTCGCGGCGCAGGGCGGTCTCGTCGGCCAGCCAGTCGGGGTCGGCGTAGTAGGGCTTCCCGGCGACGTGGGGCGTTCTCGTCGCGACGCGGGACATCGCGTCCAGGGCGACCTCCCCGAGCACGGGCGCGGCGAGCGGGTTCACGACGCCATTCCCCGGCCGCTCACCACGGTGAGGATCGGACGGTCTGACCTGGTGAGGACCTCGAACCGCGGCGACGGCGGGCGTCCACGGCGACGCTCGGTCGGGCGCGGAATGGCGCGCAGGTGTCCGGCGGCCACGAGCTGGATCACCACCGGCTCCAGGTCGGCGATGCGGCGCACCCACGCCCGGCCGTCCAGTCCGCGGAACATCTCCGCGAGCGAGAGTTCCTGGCCGGGGGTGTAGCGCCGGTGGATCCACAGCAGGGTGGCCTGCTCCGGCGTCTCCGGCTCCGGCGGTTCGGCGACCTTGCCGGCCTTGGCCATGACCTGCCGGCTGAGATGGCGCGTCTCCGCAGGGGTGAGGCCGCCCAGCGAGCGGGCCAGCTCCAGCAGCTTCAGCTCCTCCGTCGCCTCGGCCGTGTCGAGCTCCGGCGCGGCGCCCGGCACCTCGTACCGGCCGGTCTGACGCAGGGTCGGGAGGACCTCGTGCGTGACCCAGCGCTTGAACGCCTTCGCCTCGGGCTTGCGGCTTCGGAGGATCAGAGAGTAAAGGCCCGGTTCGTTGAGCGTCACCATCTGCTGGAGCCCACCAGGGGTGTCCACACTGTGGACACCCCTCTCGTCATCGTCGAGGAGAGCGAGCGACGTCCGTGGGTTGCCGAGGTCGAGCACTCCGGCGACGTCGGTCGCGACCCACCACGGCTCATCGTCGACCACGAGGGTCCGGATCGCGGCACCCTCGAAGCTAAAGGTGGCGACAGCAGGGCTCGCGGTCATCACACGACACCGCCGTCGCCGCGGTGGAAGTCCCACTGGTGGCCGCACTCCTTCTCGGTGTGGCCAACGCCTCCGCAGATCATGCAGACGAGTACGTCGGCAAGGCGCTGCGCGACACGGGCAAAGATCGCCCTCATGCTGCTTCCTCTTCGGCGTGACTTGCGAGGGCGCTGATCTCGTCGAGCCGGTAGCGGCGGTGCCCCCCGTCGGTACGGGTAATGCGCAGCTTGCCGTTCTTGGCCATCCGGGCGAGGGTGCGTTCGGAGCGGCCCGTCATGGCGGAGGCGATACCGGCGGGCAGCAGGATCACGTCGGCTGTGGCAGCATCGGCCATGGAAATGCCTTCCTCTTCTTCACGGTAGCGGTGGGGTTTCCGTTCGCCCGGCCGGTGTTCCAGCACCGGCCGGGCTCTTGTCGTTCTGGGGTCTCGACGCTCCGGAACTACTTCGCGGCGGAGTAGCGCAGGCCGGAGACCAGGGACGTCATCCGGTCCACCCGCGTGGCCGGGTCCTCGATCTTCCGGGCGGTCTCGGCTGCCTCGGTCCACAGCGGCAGCGCGGTGTCGAAGGGGCGAGTCTGCGAGGCGACCAGTCCCAGCGTGCGGGCGCGGTCGTCCGTGTCATCGACGGAGCGGGCGGCCGTCAGGGCGGCCGCTTGGAGGCTCTCGTATAGCTCGGTGGACTGTGCGGCGGCGGTCTGGTCCATGGGCGGGTTCCTCTCGGCGGTGGTCGGGTTGTCCGGCAATTCGGTCTGCGATCAACGGTAGCTCATGCCCTAGGACATGTCTATGTCCTAGGGCATAGGAAACGCGACTCGGGTGAGCAGCGATCGCGGATACGCTCTAGGACATGTCGCCAACCGATCCCCCCACCTACCAGCGGATCGCGGCGATCCTGCGTGAGGAGATCGAGTCCGGGACTTACCAGCCCGGTGACCGACTGCAGCCGCAGCGAGCCCTGCAGGCCCGATTCGGCGTTGCCTCCGAGACGATGCGACGCGCCATGGACCAGCTCCAAGCGGAGGGGATCGTGGTCGCCCGCGGGCAGGCCGGGACGTACGTCCAGGAGCGGCCCTCGGTCCGGAGGGTCAGCACCGAGTTCCACCGTCGCGCCCGGCCGGCCTCCGGCGAGTCGACATCCCCCTTCGCCCGTTCCGTGGCTGCGACTAGTGGTCGCGCATCCTGGGACCACGTCTCCGTCCGGGAGACGGCGGACGAGGCCGTGGCTGCGCGGCTGGACATAGAGGTCGGTAGCGCCGTGATGGCGACGCGATACCTCTACCGGTACGACGGCACGCCGATCCAGACCGCGACGTCTTGGGAGCCACTGGCACTCACCGAAGGCACCTCGATTGAGCTTCCCGAGGAGGGTGCTGCCGTAGGCGTCGTGGCCCGGTTCGATCTGATTGACCTGCACATCGACTCCGTCGTCGAGGAACTGACCGCCAGGCCGCCGACAGCGGACGAGGTGCAGGCGCTGGAGCTTCCCCCGGGGGTTTCCGTCATGCAGCAGCAGCGGACCTACTACGTCGGGGACCAGGCAGTAGAGACGGCGAACATCGTGATGGCGGGGCATCGCACCGTGGTGGCATACCGCCTGGCTGTCACCTGAAGGCGCCCTGGCCGGCGCGATGCTCGTAGCTTCCGCCGCGGGCCCGCCGCGAACTGATCTACGGCGTAGGCGGAGGGGCTGCTTCACGAGCTCCGCCCTTCTGTATCGGTCGAGGTCCGACTGGGGTCTTCCTGCGCGGCGCCGCCCCGTGGTGGTCGGACCGTCCGCACCTGGGATGCCTGACCAGGAGTCCGAGTCCTTGCTTGCTCGAGTACGATGGACATCAACTTTCAGTTTCTTTCAGGAAGAGAGTGAAACCTACCGCAACCCATGTCAAGCACTGATCGATCGCTCCACATGATCTTGACTTCTCGGAAGGAGACGAACGATGCTGAAAGCTTCGGAACCTTTCGATGATGGAGGCGACGACATGCCCAAGATCACGGAGATCGTTCGCGAGTCTCGACGCGGTGGGTGCCCGGCAGTCCACGACGTCGAAGGGGACCTCACCCTGGCCACCGGCGAGACGATCTCGGAGGGCATGGTGCTCGTGCAGGGCTACCGGGTGGATGATGCCGACACGGTGGCGCAGATCCGCTTCGACGCGGGCGAGGACATCCTGGCGGTGCAGGAGTCGCTGATCCTCCGAGCGGCGGATGAGATCAGGGCCCGCCGATGAGCGATGAGTTCGACGCCGTCTTCGACCGGTTCACCTCGACTGCCTTCCGCCTGGAGACCCTGGATCGGTACGGGAGCGAGGAGGAGGACGCCGAGCTCGCGCTTTACCTCGCAGGCCAACCGCTGCCCGAGTACTCGCCCCGGACCGACCCGTGGCTGAAGCGGGTGGCCGCCACGACAGTGGCCGGGAAGCGGTGGCAGCGCGTCCACGTCGTCAGTCGGCCCCTGTCCGACTACCTGCGCCTGGAACTCCTCGGCTATGAGGGCAACGTCGCTGCTGGCGAGGATGTTCGGATCGCCGACCGGGAGGCCGATCCCGCGGTCGGTGGGCTGAGGCGGGACTTCTGGATCTTTGATGCTGAAACCCCGCGTCCTTTCGTGATGTTGCTGCGCTACGACGCGGAAGGTCGCCTGCTCTCGTTTGACACCACAGCTGATCACCAGGTGGTCGAACAGTGCCGCGGCGAGCGTGACCTCGCGCTGGCATGGTCTGTGCCTCTCGCCGAGTACGCCGCGCGGCAGGCGTGAGCTGGTAGCAGGGTGATGCAGCGATGATGGCCGGCCGGGCCCCCGCCAGAACCGGCACCACCCTGCGCCAGCACATCGGCGGCCGGCTTCGGACCTTGCGCGAGCTGGCCGGTCTTCGCAATGAGGATCTCGCCGGGGACCTGGGCGTCAGCCCTGCGACCGTGTCCCGCATCGAGTCCGGGGACCGCCTCATCAAGCGGCGTGAGATTGATATCTGGTTCCGTACCACCGCCGCCCCAGCCGCCGCCCGCGAGGAGCTGACAACGCTCCTGAACGCAGGGGCAAGCCAGATCACCACGTGGCAGTCGCGGGTGCAGCACGGGGTCGACCTGACCCAGGTGGAGACGGGCGAGCTGGAGGCCAGTGCCGCGACGATCACGGTCTATGACCATGCAGTCGTCCCCGGGCTCCTCCAGATCCGCGACTATGCGCGCCTGGTGTTCGAGATGGCCGGGGTCGATGCCGGGAGCATCGCTGGCAGCGTCGCGGTCCGGCTCCGGCGCCAGAGCATCCTGCTGGACCAGTCCAAGACGTTCGAGCTGCTCATGACCGAGGCAGCCCTGTGGTGGCGCCCGGGTTCGATCGATCTCCAGCTCGAGCAGCTGCGCCAGGTCCGCGCGGTGATGGCCCTGCCGAACGTGCAGGTCGGCATCTTGCCGCTCCGCGGCCAAGCCCGTGCCATCTACCCGGAGGGTTTCCAGATCTACGGCGATCGGGCGGATGACGCCGACACCGTCGTGCTCGTCGAGCTGATCACCGACGAGGTGACCATCAGCGAACCGAGCAGCGTCGTCCTCTACCAGCAGGAAGTCGGCCGACTGCGGGCCGGCGCTCTTTACCGTGACCAGGCCCGCGCCCTCCTCGACCGCATAACGACGGACCTGGACGCCGAGAGGACGGAGTGCGCCGATGGCGGAACTGGTTGACGTCGGCGGCTACCGGTTGGCGATCAGCGTGTCTGGCGCCGACTCACCCCCGGTGGTCTGCGTCTCCGGTCTCACCGGCGACGCAGGCGAGTGGTCAGGCGTGCGGGCAGCGCTGCGATCGCAGGCCATGTTCATCGCCTACGGACGGCCGGCTCTGGGCGGCAGCGATCCCCTCCCTGCAACGCTCGCAGCTGTTCCCCGGCCAGCGAGTTGGGCCGCGGAGCAGCTGCATGTGCTCCTGGCCCGCGCCGGAGTGCCTGCGCCTCGAGTGCTGGTTGGCCACTCGATCGGAGGCCTGATCGTCGAGGCGCACCTCGCACGACGGCCCGGCGACGTCGCGGGTGTGGTCTTGAACGACCCGACGGATCCCCGCGCCAATTTTGAGATCGGGAAGCCTGTCCCGATCTGCGCCGACGCCAACGACGGTGGGATTCGGTTCTGCTTCGGAAGCTGCCGGGACGAGCGAGACGAGTATCCAACCCCTCCGACCATGCCCGCGGTTGTCGTAAGCGCGGCGGTCGACTCCTGGCAGCGGACGGCGGACGCGGCAGTCATCGCCCCGTGCACCCTGGCGGAGGCGGATGAGCTGTGGCAGGGCTACCAGCGCGACTGGACGGCGCGCCCACGCGCACTGCATGTGAGCGCAGACCATGCTGGGCATTGTGTGCATGAGGACGCCCCAACGCTGGTCGCTTTTGTGATCGGCGGGGTCGTGCGTGCGGTCCGCGAGGGGCGGATGTTCGGCTCGACCAGCAGACCTTGGAACAGGTTGGCGGCCGCCTTGCGCCGCCCCGGTGAGGGGCGCCCAAGGCGATCAGCGAGGCCTACAGGGGCGCCGATCGGCAAGCTGCCGCGGTTTGCAATCACGGGGAGGACACCCGTGACTGCTGCTGTCGATTGCCGAACCGACTGAACTGCTCGCAAGGGTATTCGCAAGCTGTTGACGGCCGATAGCAAACTTCGTGTCGACGTGCAGCAAGATTTTCACGTCGAGCAGCCACATCAGAACAATCTAAAAACCACCTTACGCCTTCAACGCGCTAGGGTCACGCTTGTTTCCTTGAATACGAATCATGATGACTGTCCGTGAACGCGGGTCGCCGGCAGGTCCTGGAACGGTGCGAACCGTGATGCAAGAGAATATTGCAGCCAAACCATCAGGCTTGTCCGTGAGGTCGAGCACCACGAGAAAGTTCACCGCGGGCCCATTGGTTTGATAAGAAATGGCCTGAGGCAGGAACCTCTCAGTGTAGGCGTCCCAGGATGGATCCTTCCAGTCTCGCTTCAATTCCAGTGTAATCAGCTGGTCGTGGGGTCGCCACGCAAGGTCAACCCGACCCGCGCCTATATTGCTGACTTCGAGCTCTACTCTAAGACCCTGACCGCGAAGAAAGTCACGTAGATCTTTACCTAGCTCCCTCTCTAACGGCTTAGCATCTTCCTTCTTCAACTGTTGCAAATACTTGCGATCATCGCCACCAAATTTCTGGGTCTCGGATAGTCTTAGATCCAAAAATCGCAGCAAGTAGAGCGTCATCCGATCGATGTCGGCGGCGAACTGGCCGGTGTAGCCGTCCGGGCAATGCCTTCGAAGCTCGGCGAGGGTTCCACGGTAAACGGCGGCGACAGCAGGGATCTCGTCGACGGGAATCTCAGCCCGACGTGCCTCCCACATAACTCCCAGGCGCTCAGCAAGATCTGGCATCTTAGATAGATGGTCGGTCTCGTCGGCCGTAAGTGGCAGCCCGGCGAGCGTGACGACCGGGCGGTCAAATTTTGGGCGGGTATCTCGCTCCTTGACTGCCAAGACGTCACGTAACGCTATAGCTTGCTCGCGAACAAGCGGCGTCGTCGGATCGTCATCGTCTGATGCAGCGCCAAGTTCCTCAAGCCACCTGTCTAGAAGGGCGAGCCCACCCTCCCGAGACAGCAGGGTTTGTTCGATACGCGGGGCAAGGATAGCGTGTAGGCCCGTGGCGGCCTCCGAATTCGCAGTTCCTGTATTAAGGAATCCGTCGCTGGGAGCGAGGAGATCCAAGCTGCGATGAGTCGTATAGACGTCTACGAGATCTCCTATCACGGAGGCGGCGTGCAACCATGATCCGGGATGGTCGGCGGTTTGCGCACGCCTAAGGCTGTCCAGCAGACTTTGCCAAGCACTCAGGGTATTCAGGCGAGGGGTGCGCCAGCCGGGTGGAAGGCCGAGTAGATTTAGCCGGATTTCCAGAACGGCTTCTTGAAGTCGATGCACAGTGTCTTCGCTTACAGTGCCTCCTGCGCCGTAAACCAGAACTGCATCTATTGCGGCTCCGAATGCAGCGGCATCGGGACGTTCTTCGTCGCAGTAAGCGTCGCTTAGATTTTGCCGGCTTTGCAGTAACATGGCGCGGGCATGGTCGAAAGTGTCGGCGGTGAGGGCGCCGCGTAGGGCGAGCATGCCCAGCTCGAAAACAGCGTCGTCTGCAACGTCGTCGCGGCTCAACAAATCTTCTAGTAGGGCGGGGACTTCGGGAGCGGGAAAGTGTTCTGCGACAGCACCGGCGACTCGGACAGCACGGCAAGCGAAGTCATCATCCGCGCGAGTCAGTTCCTTGCGCATCCGGCGAAGCCGATCCAGCAGGCCATAAGGGCTGGCTGCTTCGGCAAGCACGAGGCGAGCACTGCCCTCCAGTGCTATTCCGCCGAGCAGATTTAATTTGCTGCGGCTGATGTCCAGCCACACGTCCACAAGGTCCTCACTCAGGACGCGGATCGCATCACTGTGCGACAGAAAGGATGCCACCACCTCCTCGAGAATCAAAGGATGTCTGGGTGCCTCCGCTGCGGCAAGAAGAAAATCCCGTCCGACTTCGCCCTCCAACACGGCTGTTTCATCGCATACCAGACGAATAAGGGTTGGCAGCTCGTTATGGTCCAGCAAGGCTGAGTGCGCCTCTGCCAGCATCGCCGCGCCGCCCAAGTCGGTCAGCGAGGGCAGAGGTCGCCCGGCACGGCGAGCATCCACAAGCGGCTGCAGGGGGTCGCCGGTACTGACGGGCACCAGCTACCTCCTCTCGGCTCCGCGTGGATCGTTGATGATAGGATCTACGCTTCGTCGTGGATGGCGCAAGTGCCCGTCGGTGTGATCGTCCAAGTCACCAGAGGCGCTCTCCTGCAGGGGCGAGACGCAGCTGCCCTTCAGGGATGATTGATGCGACGTCTTGGCCTCGGGCCGTGGCGATGACGACCTGGAGCTCCGGCGCCATCTGGGTGAGGGCTACCAGGTCCTGCACCATCCTCTGCAGGTCGCCGCTGTCGACTTCCTCAGCTCCTGGGGAGTCAATAATAAGCAGCCCGGGGTGTCGACCCACGCCGCTGTCGATCCCGTGCCGCAGAAGCGCGGTCGTAGTAACGATCTTGAGCCGGAGTTGCTCACCCTCGGTCAAGCTTCCGTAGGTGTGCTGCTGACCACCTTTCCAGACCTTTAGGGTGGCTCCAGTACCAAGCTTGACTTGCTGGAGCATCTCTAGACCGAGAGAGCGGCCCATGGCCACGATGTCTTTCTCGACGGCCTGTAGCACATCCTGCAGCGCCGCCGTGCGGCGAGAGTGCGCAGCTTTTTCTGCTGCCTTAAGTATTGCGGCAGCCTGCTCAAGAGGGGCGATGTCAACACTGGCATCCAGATCCGCAAAAAGACCCCTACGTTCAGCGACCGCACCTTCGAGGCGTGCCACGGAAATCTCCAACTCTCGACGGCGGACACCTTCGGCACTATTCAATACATGTGCGTGTGCCGTCTCAGCTTCAGCGAGAGAATCCGCAGCCGTTACCGCCTGCTGCTGAGCTGCGGCGAGTACTGCTGCGGCTTCCTCTGCGGCCCGCTGGACAATCGCTAGCTCTTTTCGTATAGTCTCGCGGCCTTCGGTTTCTTCTTCGCCATCCTCGACCTCAATGCTGCCCGCCAGATCAGTCAGTTCCGAGGTGCATAGCGAGCAATTACCCTCCCGCTCTCGAGCCCAGCGATCCTGAGTGACCTTTGCATCGCACCGTGGACACACTGTTGGCATCAAGGTATGAAAGAAGGCTTTGGCCAGCGCCGCCTCCTGTGCCGCATGGACTTCCGAAGCCAGGCTCTGCCGCTGTTCCTCCAGCTCGTCGTACGCGGACCGAGCAGCCCTGAGCTCCTGTTGGGCGTTGCCAGCATTGGCCACGGCCACGGCCAGCGTGCGATAGGCGCCGGTTAGGTCTCCAGCGACATGCGCTTGTTCGGGCAGCTCTTTCAAGCGCGCACGTTCCGCATCCAGTCGATCTGTCAGCTCACTCAGAAGCGTCTGACGCGCTAGGGCATCGGCAGCGGCTCGCTGCCGGGCAGCGGATAGTCGGGCAGCTACAACCTTCTGAGCAACGGAAGCAGCGACCATCGTCGACGCCCACGGCGCTCCGAGGAAGATCTCTAGCAACCGTGTAGGTAGCGCGTTCCTTGAGTCATTTCCAAGCAGGTGCCCCAGTCCAGATCTATTGATATGCAACCCACTGGAATAGGATGGCCAGGACAATTCTCCGACGATTGGTAGTGCTCCGCTACTTCCTGGCGCCTTCTGCTGTGTCCGCAGTGGTTCTAGTCCAAGCCGTTCCAGCATGAAGGAATCCATCGATTCCTCGAAGGATTTCAGCCCCGCAAAATCCACCAAAACCGCGCCGGTCTTGATGGAGACGACGGTGCCCACTGGGATTCCAGTGCGTATGCTCATCTCCACTCGTAGCGGCTCGTCGTCCAAGAGAAAATCAGTCCGCGCTTGCTGTAGCCAGCTCTGTACGTCACGTTGTAGGCCGCTACGCCCCCGCAAGCACCAAAGGATTACCTCCAGAACGCTTGACTTTCCGGCCTCATTTTTTCCAGACGATGCCAGGCACCAGACTCCCGATCCGAGCTTCCAATGGAACCGGAATGATTCGCCTGTCGCCTGCTCGTCCTCGTCTGGCGCGGGTCGCACTCCTCTGAACTCCACCTCCATCACCCGGAGGCGATGTGGGCGAGGCAACGCCGTGTGTGCTCGCACTCCGTGCTCAGCTAGCACAATACGGGTCGCCTCCACCGGCCGACCCGATACGGCGGCTACCTCCTGTAGCCATTCCTCGACTGGGCCAGCTGTGTTGGCGGACTTGTTACCGGTGGCAGTCACCCAAGGCCCTCTCGTTCAAGCGCGGCCTGCAGACGCTTTCGTACCCGCTCTGCGATGCCCCCGATCAGGTAGCCCTCAGGGGTATTGGCGTACTCATCGTGGCCGTACTGCAGTGCTTTCAGCTCTGCTCCGGACATCCCCTGCGCTGCGATGGCGACGTAGTTTGCCTGTTGGTCGTACCAGGCCAGAATCGGTTCCGTGTCCCGAAGACGCTGCGCCTCGGTGGCGCCCGCTCTAAGGAGGTAGTAGTCTCGGCGCCGGACGAACTCATCGGAGGTGCGGCCGGCTCGCTGGATAACGATCAGCTCTAGGTGGCGCAGCACGCTCAGAGCGTTCCTCAAGGTCTCAAATGCCCCGTGCGGACCACGCAGCATGCGGTAGGTGTGCAGCTCCGGCTCACGCTCCTCAAGTACCGCCTGCGCGTCCAGCAAACGCTCAGGGGGTAAACGCCCCTCTTCCCACCCGGAGATGATCACATTTGCCAGGTAGTCCGGATTACGGATCAAAAAGTCGAGCTTCTGCAATTTGCGTTCTGCCTGGATCAGCCGCACTGCGTCCAAAGGCACGCCCTCTGCGGCCTCGCACTCCTCTCCGAGGCGATCCAGGATGAATAGCATGCGCACCGCGGTCTGCCCAGAGGTTGGTGAAGGACTGATCGCAAGCACCCCCCATCACTACATGCGGTCTCCCCATGGCACGACTCGGCGGTCGACTCGCCGCCGGCATGCACGAATTGTGATGATACAGCGACAACTGGCACTCCTGAATCTTGTTGGTGGCCTGCCAAGGAGATCGCCCGGCGGTTGGGGATCGCACGGAACACGGTGCGCCGCGCGTTGGCGTCGGAGGCGCACGCCGAGGTAGATCCGGGCGCCGAAGGGGTCGGTAGTGTTGATCCGTTCGAGGCGCAGTTCGGGCGTTGCTGACCGAGTGGCCCCGGATGCCGGCTCCGTGATCGCGGCGCGGATCGGCTGGCCGTACTCGCTGTCGCCACTCAAGCGGCGTCTGACGCTGATCCGGCCGGACCCGCACGGGGTCCGTTTTCGGAGACCATTGACACGGGGTGCGTTGACCGCTGCGCCCACCGGATACCTGCCGTGGATGGCACTTTCAATGGCCTACCATCTCTCCGCCTTCGAGCAGCGGTGCGCCAGCAGTGTTGGGAGATCATGGTGGTGTGACCCCTGATGTACAGGCCACTGGCGTGTCCCGGCAACGCCGCGTGACCACGCGTCCCTACGTCCTACTGAGCTGCGCGATGTCGTTGGACGGGCGGATCGACGATGCCTCGACCGCACGGCTGCTCCTCTCGAACGACGCCGACTTCGACCGGGTGGACGAGGTGCGTGCCGAATGCGACGCGATCCTCGTCGGGGCCGAGACGATTCGGCGGGACAATCCACGCCTGTTGGTGCGCTCCCAGGCGCGCCGGGACGCCCGGGTCACCGCGGGCCTCTCGCCGAGCCCGGCGAAGGTGACCCTGACGCGCAGCGGCCGGCTCGATCCGGAGGCGGGCTTCTTCACCGCGACCGCGGGCGACACCGTGCGGCTGGTGTACTGCCCGACCTCTGCGGTGGCGGCGGCAAAGGTCGTGGGCGACGCGGCCACCGTGATCGACGCCGGCCCCGACCTCACGCTGCCCGCCGTGCTGGCCGACCTGGCCCGGCGCGGCGTCGGTCGGCTGATGGTCGAGGGCGGCACCAGCATGCACACCCAGTTCCTGATCGCCGGCCTGGTTGACGAGCTGCACCTGGTGGTGGCGCCGTTCTTCGTCGGCGACGCCGATGCACCTCGGTTCGTCGGTGAGGGGCAGTTCCCGTGGAACGCTGACCACCGCATGACTCTGGCCGAGGCAAGGCCGATCGGGGACGTCGTGCTCCTGCGGTACCTCACGGAAGGACGATCGGCAGCGTGAACACGTCCGGGGCGGGATCGCCCCTCCCGCGCCCGGTGACCTACCTCGCCCGCAACCGGCTGTCCCGCGGTGAGCGCCAGCGCACCGGAGGCACCTTCTCCGCCGACATGGCCGCGCTCGGACTGGAGCCTCGGGTCGAGGTGGAGGTCGGCCCGGACGAGGCCGACGCGACGCTGGCGCTGGACCTGGGTCTCGACGAGGGGACCCAGGTCCTGGTTCGTCGTCGTCGTCGAATGTACGGGGGGGGCTTCCCGATGCGACTCGCCACGTCGTTTCCCTGCCGACCTTGTCCGCGGCACCGCCATCGAGCAGCCTGACACCGGCCACGGCGGCGTATACGCCCGCCCGGAGGAGGTGAAGCCACTACCTCGTCAGCCCGTTCGTCGAGCGCGTCAGCACCCGCGCGTCGACGGCCGATGAGGCAGCGTGGTTCGGCCTGGCGGCCGGCGTCTCCCTGTTGGTCGTGACCAGGGTCGCCCGGACCGCGGACGGGGCCGTCGAGGTCAACCAGATCCTGCTGCGCGGGGACTGTCACGAACTCGTCTACGAGGTCGACGCAACGTGACGATGCGTCCGACTCGCGCAGCACCCGGTCCACCCGAAGGCGGCCGTGGAAGTTCACGTGGGGGCGAGACTCAGCGAAGGCGTCAGAACATCATCTGCTGGAACCACCACCACCGCAGCCGGTCGGCGGAGGAGGCGCGCCCGGGTTAGCGACTGTCTGCTCCACCTCGACGACATCCCCGTCCAGATCACCGTCCTGTTCGGTCCGCCGAGACAGCACCATTCTCTCCGAGAGGTCAACCTGGAGTAGTTCATCGAGTTCTTCTATGTCTATGATCACCGAGACGGGGACATCGGCTTCGCCAACAAAACGATGACCGTTCGACTGCATTCGGCGGGCCTCGTCATCATACGGGTTGACCTGACACACAGTACCCTTGATCTTCACGATGCTGCCACTCCCCGAGCTCTTCACTCTGCCGCCAACGAGAACCCGATCACCCTCAAGGAGCAGCCATCCGTCGATTGACGGCTCCGCCTTCATTTTGACCACGACCTCGGTCTTATTCGCGGCGATGTTGCGCGGGCAGGCCAGATTCCGGGAGATGGCCTGCCCGCGAGGGAGCGACCGAAGTGCCACCTTCTCGGTGATCTGGCCCACTTCCGTCACCGGATGTTCCGGGAGAACGCTCTTACTGAGCCCAGCGACGCGCAGGTCGCACGCCTTGATCTCGGCGCCGCGCGGAATAAATTCTTTGGGAACGAGGTAGGTACCGATTTCACCTTCGGGCGAAATCGCGCGCGGAGCGTAGGCCACCATCCTGGCATCAAGCCTATCGCTGAACACGAGGTTCCGCAGGCCTTCCCAGGTCTTCCATTCCTCCCGGAGGTTTTGCGGTCGCGCCAGACCCGCTTGGTCCAGGACCTTCCAGCGGTAGAGATCGAAGGCCGCACCTACCTTCTCGCCATAAATCGCGGCCACCACAACAGCATTCCAGTAAAATAGGTAACTCAGCACCGTCGCCCCGCCGACGATACTTAGCCAGATGGCCGCCTGAACAAGCAAGGTGCCCCCGTCTTCACCTAGATCTTTCCACAGGGCGAGCGCGAGAACTAGTGAAGTCCCTGAGATCAAGATCAGGATCGCCCCGTAGAAAATCCTCTCCAGACAAGATCTCGTTTTGGTCCGCGGGATCCCCCAGCTGATTTTCCTCAAATGCTCCGAGTTCCCGCCGTCTCTAGAGTCGGAACTTGTCCGTACTCGGCCGGACAGGCGATACTTCCTCCGACGGTCGAAGGGTAGTGCGGCGATGAAGATCAGTACAATCACACTGATCACAAAGAGGGTCGCCACGAAGCCGTAATCGATATTGCCGCCAGGCGTCGGATTCCAGGCCGGCAGCTCAGCCCTGACGGCCACTATGAAAGCCAGCGGAAATGCGCACGCAAAAATTAGCGTTGCGAAAGTGAGCAGCTGGTTCAGCGTCGACTTCGCGTCGCGGAGCGGCTCTAGGAACTCCGGCGGTATGCTCGGCTGCATGCGTGGCCACGCCGACACGGCGTCCAGGCCGTACAGACGGTACGGATACTCGTCCATTGCTCTGAACACATTACCCAGCAACGTCGGCGCAAGACTGCCGTCGCGCGTTGGATAGGTGAAAAGGTACGCCTCTCGATACTCCTCCGTGATAATGCTCCACCGGCTACGGGTATCCGCAAAGCGTGCAGCGAAGTAGTCGACATAGCAGCGGAAGCGGCCACTGTTGTTGACTTCCCCGTTGCCGGACGTGGATACCACGCGCTGATCGTCGGAGACGCTAGCATCGTCACGACCTCTAGTCTCCCCTGCCATCGCGACAGGGACATCGTTTCTTAGCTTTTCTATGCTCTTACTGATTTCTCCGATCTGGAAATTAAGCTGCTCTATTATCCCATCAGATGGAAACCCTTCGGACAGCGTCCGGCGAAAGCGACGGAAAAACCCCTGCCGCTCCGGGGAACTCGCTCCGGATTGCTGGCTACCCTGGTCCCGAATTTTCTCCGGTTCGCTGGTCCTATCGCCTCCCGCCTCGCCGGCTGAAGCCTGCCCTTCCGACGGCTGTCCGCCGGCCGAAGGCTGGTACGATCCGTATCGGCGGTGGACGGTATGCTGCAACTTGTCAATCCAGTTCTCGAGTTTTTTGCATTCCTTCTGAACTTCGCTCCAGTTACCTGACTTCCCCTGATCGCCCGCGCTATGGTCACCTGGGGCGATGCTGACCAGATCGCCTGGGGCGATTCTGGATAGGTCGCGCAGCGACCTGTCCGCTTCATCTAGCCTCTTTAGGACACAGTTCGACGACTCGTACAGTTCCCGCAGTCCGAGGTGGTTTTCCCGCTGCCGCGTGGTGAGCCAGGAAGCAAACAACCCCGCCGGACGGGGCCAGGCCCCCTGGAACAATCGTTCAAGGGCCGGTTGCATTGCCAGCAGGACGAGCGAAAAAATCATAACACCCAATATGTACACGAATACAATGAACGCCTGCCCGGCCCCACCGAGGCCTTCCCACCAAATCTTCAGGTCGCCACCGTTCGAGAAGAGAAAAAGCATGGCCGCCGTCTCGGCAGTGACGAAGAAGGCCGCTGGTATAACGACGCTGGCGAGCGCACGCCGATCAAAAACCCCCAACATCTGGTTCAGTACGGAGGAGATGACACTCGGCGGTACGAAACTGGACATTTTATAGGCTCCGATTGGCAGTATGAAGTTTCGCTTCTACGCCGGCCTACCCGGGGACGTGCCGCTACAGCCCGTTCGGCGGGCCAGCGGAAAGATCGAAGTCACACCTCGTCGGCGATGTGGGTGAGGGCAGCTAACGCACATCGCTCCCGGAATCGTTGCCTACCGGAGCCGGCGGGTTTCCCCAGCGGTGGGAAACCGATCGCCCAGCGCTCCCGGCCGCTGATGGTCGGGAGCGCCTGTTCTGGGAACCACAAATAGCAGTACGTGGCCCCGCCTGGGGGTCAGGGTCACGAAAACTCTGCAAGGGCGGCTGCGGCATCCAAACGACCAGTGCCGTAGCGGTCGTCCCACGCTCCTCCAGGCGGCGGATTGTGCTGAGCCGTCCGGGAGAGGATATTGCGAATATCGGTCGCGGACAGCCTGATCCCGCGCGCTGTTGCCTCCGCGAGTAGCAGCGCGACGGCACCCGTGACTGCGGGAGCGGCCATACTGGTACCCGATTTACGGGTTACCCCGATCTTCGTGCGGGAATGTGCTGCAAGCACTGCGTGGCCTGGGGCGCTGATCTCCGGCTTCTCACGGCCATCCCGGGTCGGACCCGCGCTCGAGAAAAAGGAGATAGGCCTACTCTGCTTGTGGGCGTCGTAGGAACCCACCACGATGCTGAGCTGGCCGCAGGAGATCGAGCCGAGCGTGTGCGAATTTTGTTTCGGCGTCACGAACGAGGACTGCGAGGCGTCGTTGCGTTCGATCCAGGCGTGGAAGTTTCCATCGGATACCTGGTCGCCGTGCAGGCGGATCGTCCAGTCTCCGCCCAGAACCTTCTCGTCGACGAACACTCCTATGACGTTGTCCCCGTTGCTCGGATCGTTGAGCCGGTTGCTGACGAAGAAAAGCACCTTGCCATCGTTTCCGTGCACCCGAGGGTTTGAACCGGGGGGAATTGGGCCGAGACTCGTTCCGTCCGGCGCGATCAGTTCGACTGAGAACCGATCCTCTCCCGGATACCATACTTCCAGTTCGCTCTGCGACACGGCATTGGTCGGGATCACCCACCGCAGGTCAGTTGACTCTCCCTGACGGACGTCGCCGGCAGCATGAATGTTGTCAGCAAACGAGTTCGATGCTGCGATCACGACCGACCGGCCGGGCTTTTCCTGCACCATTGCGTCAATGGCAATCTCTACCCAACTCGATCCGTCGTGCGGCCCGCCGTTGGTGCCGAGACTGATGTTGACTACGCAGGGTTGATCGCCAGCTTCGTTGAAGATGAACCGCAGGGCTTCGACCATCTGAATCGAGTCGCCGAACTCGGAGCCGACCACCTCCTCGCCAACCCAAGCAATATCCGAAGCCGCTAGGTCAACGAAGACGATATCGGCCTCGGGGGCAACCCCTGGTACACCGGATCCCCGGCCGTTGCCGGAAGCGATGTCCATGACGTGGGTGCCATGGGCTCCGTGGTCGAAAAGAGTATCCGGCGCGGGACCGTAGCCGAGCGCGGCATAGGGATTCGTCGCCTTCAGCGCCGAGTTAATTTCTCCGGAGTCGTAGCGCTGTCCGTACCCGAATGGGCTGTCCGAGCTCAATGCGCCGCTCTGATCCCATAGGGAAGCGATGCGGGTTGAACCATCCGAGTTCTGAAAGTTCTGGTGGGCGAAGTCGGCACCCGAGTCGATAATACCGATGATCACACCCGCCCCACCTGATGATCTTTGCTCTGGAGGCAGTGCGGACGGTGCGGCCTTGATGTCCTCAACAGTAGCCTTTAGGACGGGCCAGAGCGGCTGTGCCGCTTTGAGACTTTTCACCCCCGGTGTCCGGCGCACGATCTCGATGCGGCTCATCGGGATCCTGCCGGTGACGAGCCAGTCACCCCCGTCGAGCTGAACCAGTTCTGCTCCCTCGCGGACCTCGCTGAGCTCCCGCCACGCGTCCCGATCGCTCACCAGAGCAATGACCCCGATTTCGTCGGCGCTGCTGGAACCTGTTGCGAGTGTGCGAAGACCGCGCTGACGGCGATCGAGGACGCGTTGCAGCTTTGGATCCATTCCCTGGTAGATGTCAGTTTGCTCCAGATACACGGATTCCCCTTATTAAATTGATCTTGATTGGCGGATTTTTTACAATCGACATGGGTCCCAGTTTCAGGGGAAACTCAACCGTAGTACTCGGGTTCCCCTTATCCCCACAGGGGCGAGTGAAGGAAAATGCACTCCTTTCCCTCCATCAAGGCCATTACCCGCATAGCCATCAAGCAAACACGCTGCCTAATAAAAGTTGGGAGAAGAATAGAATCCTTAGGTTCTAGTCGTTACGAATGGTTGGCGGTCGTAAGAACGGACCGTTTTGTCCTTGGCCCTTTACGATCAGGTGCAGGACGGTCCGGCGGGCGTGGCGGGCGAGCCTGCCAGTGAGCCAGAACAACCGGTGGCGCAGCCGTTTCGCCTCCCAGTGTCGGTCCGGACGGTCGGGCGGCGGGAGCATCTGCGTCCAGGCGACCAGGTCGCAGGCGAGCGTGACGATCGCGCACCAGACGCGGTTCTGGGTGAAGTCGTATAGGGGCAGGTTGGTCAGATAGGTGTCCTTGGCGCCGCGGATGCAGTCCTCGCAGCGGGCCCTTCTGCGGCCGCGGAGTCCGAGGTCGGCGAGCTGGCCGCGGCGGGTGTTCGTCGCGAACGCGCTGATCCGGTTGCCATCGATGTCGGTGATCCACAGCTGCGCACCGGGGTGCGGCCGTTCCTTGCGGACGATGACCCGCAGGCCGGGTAGCTAGCCCGAGAGGTCCATCAGCCCGGCGAGCTCGGCGCCCCAGGCGGCCGGGGCGGGGCTTGCGGTCGGCGTCGTAGGCCGGCGTCCACGCTGCGGCCAGGATCTTCGCGATCAGGTCGGCGGCCTCGTCGGGTGGGGTGAATCCGACCGAGTAGGACAGCTTGCGCTGGTGCAGTCAGTCGCAGAAGGCGTGCGCGCCGCCGGCGGCGTACCAGCACCGTCCGGCTGCGACGCAACCACCGCGGCAACTGAGCCAGTGCCTTCGTCGCCGCGCGGTCACGCCCATGGACGTGACCGCGCGGGGTCTCCCGAGGTCGAGCAGGTTGGCGACCCCGCCCCAGGTGTCGTCCCCGCATGCTTGGGGCCCCCCGTCCTGCCTGAGCCCGCCGAGCGCGACATCGGCGTCGTCCCCGCACGCGCGGGGGTCTCCCCCGCTCCACCGCCAACTACTACGCCTCCCGCAAGTCGTCCCCGCACGCGCGGGGGTTTCCCGGACGGCATCAAAACGATCTGAGATGGACTGAAGTCGTCCCCGCATGCGCGGGGGCCTCCCGCTCCAGCGGGCCGAGCCCGGATGGAAACCGAGTCATCCCCGCACGGACGGGGATCTTCCCGCAACGAGAGTGTCGTTCGCGAGCCTCGGTCCGTGGTCCCTGCACGCGCGGGGGTCTTCCCGCCGGCCGCCTGTTCGCGACCTTGGACTTGGAGGCGTCCCCGCGCGCGGGGTTCCTGTCACGCCGGGCGCTGGCGGAGCGGACGAGCCTGAGCGCCGCGTGCCTGTCCCGGGTGGAGAACGGCACCTCGCTGTTGTCACTGCCCGAGATCGACGAGTGGGCGAGTGCCGTCGGCACGGATACCGACGCCCACGCCCGCCTACATCAACTGGCCGAGGCCGCGCACACCCCCGCGGTGGAGGCCTTCCGTCACGGCGGCCCGGACCTGCAGCGCAGCGTCCTGGACCTGGAGGCCCGCGCCGGGCACGTGCTCACCGTGCAGCCCACGATCGTCCCGGCACTGCTGCAGACGGTCGCCTACGCGCGAGCGGTCCTCGAACTCGCTGACGTCACCAGCCAGGACATCGCCGCAGCGGTCGCGCTACGGCTGCGTCGCCAGGAGCTCCTGCACGATCTCAGCAAGCGCTTCCAAGCTCACGGGCCGCGGGGGCCGCAGGTTCCTGGAGGTCGCCCATCCTGCGCCTTTCCGTTCAGTCAATCACGGTGATATCAGAATCCTCCGCCCAGGCAATGTAGTGATTACGCCATCGGATCGGTGCCCACCCACCGCGCCGAATCTCGCCGTCACGAGTGATCTGCGACGGCTCAGCCAGACCGAATTCCTGAAACAGCGCGGCGACGAGAGTGTGAGTAGCAGTGACAAGCGACGGGCCATCCACAGCCAAATCATCAATTGAAGCCACTCCGTCTGCCACGGGAGGATAGTCAAGTATGGCATTTCCGAGCTGATCAGCGAACATGCCAATGCTCGCCAAACGAAGATCACCGCCAGTTGTCTCGATTTGTGCCTGCATGGCAGCGACACCGCCGGTTGCCGCTCGATCACGTGCGTGGCGCGCCAAGAATCGTAGACTCCCGAGTATGGCGTCAACTACGTCCTCGTCAGATACCTGGTAGCTGGCATCCGCTGGAACTTCCCTGGATTCGACCGGAATGGCTATGGTGCCAGCTCCAGTGGAATGCAGAATGCACGCCGGCTCCCTCACCGAGGAGTATCCGCCATGGGCGATGAACCGACCCCTTCTCAGATAGTGGGACACCCAGGTGCCCTTCCTGCTTCCTCCTACGAGCGGGAGATCTCCTACGACCTCCGACCTGAAGGAATTGAACGAATCCGCATCCACCCGAAAATAGCCGGGAATGTCCGGAACGAGCGAGACAATAACCCGAACTCCATCGTAGGCCGACTCATGGGTGAGAAGTTTCACCAGTTCCTCGTGCACCGTTTCCAGCTCGCCTTTTTGCCTCCCGAAGCCCATGAAGCGATTCCGATACGCCTGCGAGACCTCCATCTCCGACAGGTAGGTTGTGGTAGTTCCGGAGCGACGAGGATACGTCAGTGCACCGCCTGGCCCAGCGACCGCGTGGGGTCCAGATGGGCTCCACGGAACGGCGATGAGCAGGAACCCCCGACCGGGATCATCGGGGTTCTCCACGCTTCGCGCCTCGGCAACGGGACGGGGATAGATCCATGAAGAGACGACGTCGTCAACCCACCGCTTATGGCCATCGGTGATCGGCACATTCGCGACCCTCGCGGCGCGAGCCTGATCATCCTCTCCTATCCCGACGATAAGGAGGCCTCCGGCACTGTTGGCCATGGCCGCGACGTCCTTTGCCAATTCGAACCTCTTGCGCTCCTGGGCATCCTTGGGTGCCCCGGGTGGAAGCTGGTAGTGACCGACCTTGAAATCCAGGTCTGGAGCTTCGGGTGCCTGAGCTCCGACCAGGTCAGCGACTTGCGTATACGAAGCTTGGTCCCATCGCGATCTGAGGAGCGATTCGAGCCGAGGCGAGCGAAAGGCCGTCATGGTCACGATCTTGCCAGTTGATCCAGATCCGTCATCGGGGGAGGCGACCGTGCCGCGCGCTTGCGGAGGCAGTGACGATCTTCGAGTCCGCCCAGGTCGGCCTGCGCGATACCGCGTCGAAGACCGTCCAGGCGATCGTGACCGGCTTCGAGGCCCGCGCCCGCGCGGCGGCCGGGGACGCTGCGGGCTTCCGGTCCACGATCGCGCGCGGCACCCAGGTCTACGAGCGGGCGCGGGCGGCCGAGGCCCCGCCGTGGGCCTACTGGATGGCCGAGGACGCGGAGTTTCCCCTCCCGCTGGAGAACGGCCGGGCCCTGACGATGGTCGGCGAACCGCGCCGCGCGATCGAGGTTCTGGCTCCGAAGGCCGCCGCGATGACTGACTATCCGCGCGACGTGGTGCTGACCCAGGCCTATCTCGCCGAGGCTCATGCAGCGACCGGCGACGCAAACCAGGCAACGGGCTATGCCGCGCAGGCGAGTGCTGGACTTGCGGCTGTAGTGCAGTCCCCCGGGCAGCTGCGGTGCTGGCAGGCCTTCCAACGGGAGCCCGATGACCACGACCAGTCCTACCTCCAGCTACGGGGCGAACGCCGACTACTGGGTCCGGATCATCCGCCAGGACCTCGACCGCTACCGCACCGGACTGACCAACGTCGCGATGCTGACCGCAGCCGGCGACGTCACTGGCCTGACCGTTCTGGATGCTGGGTGCGGGGAGGGGTACCTGTCCCGACTGCTGGCAGCCCGCGGCGCCGGCCCCAGCGTCGGAGTGGACCTGTGCCCGGAGCTGGTCGACGCCGCCCGGCAGCAGGCCGCCGACGAAGGGCTCGACATCCGGCACGAGACCGCCGACGTCGCCGCACTCCCGTTCGATGACGCGAGCGTTGACCTGGTGGTAGCCAACCACGTCCTCAACGACCTGGAGGACCCCGCACCAGCCATCGCCGAGTTCTCCCGAGTCCTGCGCCCCGGCGGTCGAGTCGTCGCGCTCCTGCTGCACCCCTGCTTCTACGGCTCCCGCGGCCAGGCAGTCGACCGGGACACCTACTTCCGCCCGCGCCGCATCGAGCAGCACTTCGACGTCGCCGGTGAGGTGTCGCCCGCCCCCGTGGTCGCCTGGACTCGGCCTCTCGAGGACTTCGCCGCCGGGTTCGCCGCCGCCGGCCTGGCTTTGACGGGCATCAGCGAGCCGCACCCGAGTGAGCAGCAGCGCCGCGAGGATCCCTGGTGGGAGGAGAACTTCACCCGGCCGCTGTTCCTGCTCCTGACGGCCCAGAAACTCCCGAGGTAGCTTCCGACGCGTCAGAATGAGGCGATCGCGAAGGCGACCGAATGCTGTTTACAGGCGACCGGGCCCGCGAACTGATTATTGAGGGGATTCTCGCACTTCCTGACGGAACTCGAAGATTCTGACAGGGGCGCCAAGCTCGGCAGCATCGACGAGCCCAGAGCCCTATCAAGGTGCTGATGAACGATCTTCCGCCGGCCAGGACGCTGGCCGGTCAACCCCCTCCGGCAGCCAGGTCAGCTTGTTTCCTTCCGCGACCGCTACCTGGTTCGTCGTCAGCCCATGGGCGTGGGTGAGGTCAATCCCGGCCAGCTTCGTACGGGTGAGGTTCGCACCCCCCCAGATCTGCTCCAACAAGCTTCGCCCCGGCTAGCATCGCGTCCGTAAGGTCCGCTCCTAATAGCCAGGCATGGGTCAGGTTCGCCATAGCCAGGGTGGTGCGGGTGAGCTTTGCTCCTGTCATCCATGAGCCAGCGAGGTTCGCAAACATCAGTACTGCTTCAGAAAGATCCGCTTTCCGCAGGTCTGCCCTGACAAGGTCGCAGCCGGTGAGTTCGAGACGCGGCCGGGTCATCGGTGGCTGAGTAAGGACGGTGAGGGCAGCCTGGATGTCGATGTCCAGCGCTGGCAGTTGTATGACTCTCCCTGTCCACCCCTCCTCGCCATCCGCCGTCGGGTCCGAGTCGAGTGCCGAGGCCGGCCGGTCCTGCAGGCGGCGGATGGCACCGGGCCGATCGGACATAGTGTTCTCACGGATGAACGCGGCGAGAACCTTTGCCACAGTGGGTTTGTCGCCGGGGGAATCCTTCGCGATCCGCTCCAGCGCGTAGATGCCACCGAGGCGGACCGTTGCGTTCTCCTCAGACCCGAGTTGATCGATCGCTCGGGTATACAGCTCGCGGACATGGGTGTGCTCGTTGGCTCGGCGGGTCTCGACTAGTGCCACCAGACCGCCAGCGACAGCGAGCAGCGCGGCGGCAGCGGCCAATAGTCCTGACTGCAGCGCCGCCCGGGCGGCGGCATCGTCCGCTCCTGGGAGCCAACCACCTACCGCTACCACGCCGAGCCCGACCGCGACCGCGGCCAGCGCAGCCGCGGCACGAGATGTCCGTTGCTGCCCGTGCCGGCTTCCATCCGCTGTCATAACGATCGTTCTACGCTGCCCGCTCATCGCCCCCTGGTAGTGGGTAGCGTCTGCCGGCGAATCGTGCTTCCGCTGCTGCACCATTGGCCACAAGACTTCCGCGAGGTGCTCCAAGCAGCCGACAACCTCGTCGAGGCTGCAGCGTACGTCGAGCAGGCGCGGGCTGGGCTGGCTGCCGGGTGTAGTCCCCCGCGGACCGAGACCGTGCTGGCCGGGCTAACCGGCTGATGCTGACATAGCCGGAACGTGCATACGCATGACGGTCCGTTGTTGGAGGGATGCGTCAGCCGGTGCCAGAGTAGGTCGCCGCGGGTGAAGATGTGATCACAGGGGTGGCGTGGTGCTGCGGGATGCCGATGTCCGAAGAGTCCTTCTGGGCGCTCTCGCTCCTCACCTCGACGCGGACACTCTCGTGGTCGACGAGCTCGACCTGTGCGGACTGACCCGGGTGGACGTCGCGGTCATCAACGGCCACCTGTCCGGCTTCGAGATCAAGGGTTCCACGGACTCGCTGCGCCGTCTGCCCGGCCAGGTCACCGTCTACTCCCAGGTGCTCGACTTCGCCGAGCTGATCGTGACGGAGAACCACTACGAGCGCGCCCGAGATCTCCTCCCGACCTGGTGGGGCGTCCGTATCGCCTCCGGCGTCGAGCAGGTGCGTCTCGACAACGCGCGGTCACCTCAGTCGAACGACGCGGTCGATCCGGGAGCGCTCGTGCAGTTGCTCTGGCGGGACGAGGCTCTCGCCGAGCTCGTGGTGCGCGGCCTGGATCGCGGGGTCCGGTCCAAGCCGCGATGGATGATCTGGGAGCGTCTCGCCGCCGAGGTCCCTCTCGAGGAGCTGAAGACCGCGGTGCGCACCCGGCTCAAGGGCCGAACAGGCTGGCGAGCTGCTCCCTGTCTGTCAGAGTCCCGTGAGAGTGCGACATCGAGGTCGCACGTGTATGAGTGGGCTGCGTCGGTTGGAGGTTCGGTTGATGACGAAGACGTAGCCCCGGATCAGTGTCCGTAGATCCGTCCCCTCCGTGACATGCGTGGCTG